>MIAN01000159.1 GCA_001829125.1 Spirochaetes bacterium GWB1_27_13
ATAAACAAAATACAAATACCAAAAGGAATAATCGAAGTCAATAATAGTATAAAAAGAATTTTTCTTCTTATTTTTAATTTTGTCATAAATATCTCTATGTTTAGCTTTTGTATGAAGTATATCTTATAAAAATAATTTTGTCAAAAAATATACCAAAAATTTATATTTTTGAAGAAAACCATATTTAATAACACAAAAGAAATTAAAAGACTCTTCCTTGAAATAACAAACCTGTAATTACCCCCCCCAATTATCTCCCCTCATTAAAAAAATCTTTTACAAACGAAGAATTTGGGTTTATATAAATAAAAGTTACAAACAAAGTAAAAGATATTAGTAAAAATATGGCTGTAACAAAAAAGCCTTTTAATATTCTTTTTTCGCCAAACCGTTCTTTTGTGTTAAAAATAAAAATTGATATAATACCAGTAAAAAAACTTGCAATAAGACTAAACAAGGCAATTTTTATACCAACATCTACTGATAACTTTTTTAGAGACGGTAAAATTAAATTTGCAGCAAAATAGAGAATGTTTAAAATAGCAGATGATACGACACCACCGATAATTCCACCAAAAAGATATTGTAGCCCAATATTTCCTTTTATTTTGCTTCTCAATGCTTTTATTTCCTTTAAATCTGGCTCCATTTGATACGCTTTTTCTATTTCATCGAGTGCATCCGAATAACATTTTTGCTCAAATAAATCTTTTGCCTTACTAAAATAGAATTGTTCAATTTCTTTAATAGGATTTGATGGAGCATAAATTTTATTATTGTTACCATAAATCCACAATTCATAGGGTCTATCGTCATATTTGTATTTAATATGCTTTATATCAATCTTATTTATGACTAATCTTTGTTTTATAACCTTATAATCTTCATTAAATACACCTAAATTATTGTTTTGAGAATTATTTTTAGTTTTTATATTATTAATAAGTTCGTTAATTGCTGTATTCATTCCATCAAAGTTTAATTTAATAAAATCATTTTCTTCTAATTTATCAAAAAAAACATTGAGTACCTGATATGCAGGTTCTTTAATGAGTGAGCATTCTAGCCCTTTATCATTATAGATAACATCTGGTTTTCCTGTAATAATATCTTCTGGTAGTTCTTTAAAATTAAAATTTTTGTCAAATTTATCACCCCAAAAGTCTATATCTATATATAAATACCTTACTATACGCCCTTTTCCACTACATTTTATACAAGAAATCCAACCAGAGCCTCTACAAGTATTACAAATAGTCATACCTACACCGTTACAATTTGGACAAACTACTCTACCATTAGAACAAAAACAAGGATTGTAACCACCTCTACAATTATTGCAAGGTCGTAAATAATTATTTGCTTCTGAGGTTGCGTTATTTCTTTGGTCTCTAAGCTCGCCCGTACCTCCACATACATTACATCTTATCCTACCTGCTCCATTACATCGTTGACAACTTATTTCTCTTGCTCCAAGACATCGACTACACTGGGTTTTACCCTGACCATGACAATGATTACATTTAATTTCACCTTTTCCTATACAATCTGGGCATTCTATTATTTCTTGGGAATTTTCGATTTTAATTTTATCTTTTTTCTCTTTAAAATCAAAAATTGGTTTTGAGTCATAAGACCATATTTTTACATTGGCTTTATTTACTGTTTTTTGTAGAATCTCTTCACCATTATAAGCCACTGTCCCTTCTCTTAGAATGCGTTTTTCATATTGGGTTTCCAAACTCACAATATAAGAAGGTTTTTCATAAAATTCGAGTATTTCAATTTTATTACCCATATCTTTTATATCATGATTTGGTATTTTGTTAGACCATTCATTTAGAATATTTTTTATATTATCAATTTTTTGTTTGTCATTTACAGATTTAATTTCAAAAATTTCTTCACTCAATTTATCAAAATCAAGTTTTGTATCCATAAAACCACCTATTTATAACACAGATTTTTCACCCGCCAAACGAGTACAGGTAGATTGTCACAGATTAGATTCATAATTTAATTATCTGATATTAAACGAATTAACTTTTATAATGATAATTATTCAAATTATCATTATATATCTAAAATTAATAAAATTAAAATAATTTCATTAATTTATATTCTATACTCTTTGACAAAATAAAAACTTTATAGCATATATAACACAGATTAAAATCACCTAATTACTTGATATTAAAGTAATTATATTTTATAACTTGTGACAAATCTAAAACATTTTAGTATATAAAAACCTTTTAAATATATTATACTTGAGAATCTCATATAAATCAAAAGATTTTTGCAAATAATTAAAATTACATCTGATTTTTTGCGAATTATTATAACATTGTCATAGAAACAATGGATAATTACTCTTTGTTTTCATAGAAAAAATTATAGTAAATAAATAATTGATTTGATTAAAAAAAAAGAGTTGTTCAAAATTGAACAACTCTTATGTGGGCAGTGCCAGGATCGAACTGACGACATCCTGCTTGTAAGGCAGGCGCTCTCCCAGCTGAGCTAACCGCCCTTAACGATGTATACTTTATACCATATCCCTAAAAAAATGTCAACACTATTTTTTATTTTTTTTTAAAAATTTTTAAAATTATTATATTTAAGAAGAAATATTACCTCTATGTCTTCTTTTAATTACTTCTATGTTTGTAATTAAGTCTTCATTATTTGGATTTATTAGTAATGCTTCATTCCAATACTTTAAAGCCTCTGTAAAATTGTTCAATTTATAGTAATTATGCCCTATTAGATTCAAAATTACAAACTTATCTGAGTTTCTTTGATATTCCATCTGTATTCCGTCTATTAATTCAATAGATTTATCATAATTTCCATTTTTATATTCATCCAATGCTTTTACTAATAAATCGTTTAATTCTTTAAAGTGAGTTGAAGATGTTTGATTTTCTTTAAACAAATCTTCCCTTGCAACCTCAATATCAATTTTTATATATCTATCTTGTGTAAAACTAATATCTGCTATAAGTAAAGTCATATCATCATCTTGATAGGAATCACCTTTAAATTCATTTACATCTGCTATAACTTTTTCTAAGACCTCTTTTGCAGAAATATTTATATTGCTTAGCAAAATATGTCTAAATCTATCATTTCCATAAATTTCTCTATCTTTATTTCTTGCTTCAGTAATACCATCAGTATAAAAAACTAACTTATCTGATTCTAATAATTCTATTTCATTAAAAGCAAATAATAAATCTGGTATAACACCTATTACAGAAGAATTTGGCTCTAATTTGATAATACTACCTTCTTTTCTTAATATGTAAGGTTCAACATGAGAAGCATTTGAGTACTGAAAAATACCTTTCTCTGTATCAATTATTCCATAAAATGCTGTTAAATAATCTCCAAGACCACCAATAACTCTACTTATATCATTATTTACATTAAACATTATTTCGCCACATGTTTGGTTGGCATTTGAATTACTACTAAAAGAAACTTTTGCCATTGTCGTAATTAAAGCGGCTGCAACTCCATGCCCACAAACATCAAAAATAACAATGCCTATTTTTGTGTCACTCAATTTAAAAACATCGTACAAATCACCACCAAGATTCTCCATTGGAATATACATACCAGATAAATTTATGTCTTTAAATTTAGGAAGAATTTTAGGAATTAATGCCTCTTGAATTTTTTGTGCCATAATCAAATCTTGTTTCATTTTTAAATTTGCAAAACTTAATTCTTCTGTCCTTTTATGAACCAAATCCTCAAGATTTTCACTATACTCACTTACAGTTTTTGACATATTGTTAAAAGAATTACCCAAAATTAGTAATTCTCCAGAAAATTTTTCTATATCTAACTGATGCTTATAGTTTCCTTTTGAAATTATATTTGCTCCATCACATAAAATTTTAATTGGATTTGTAATATTTCTACTAAAAAATAAAGCAGTAATAATTGCAATTAATATTACCAAAATAGTAATGATGATTATAAATAAAATTATTCTATTAATTGGCTTATAGACTTGACTTATAGGATGAAAATATACAAGTTTTGCCTTACTGAAAGGAGAATAAGAAATTGAAACTAAGTATTCTATTCCATTAAAAAATGTCTTAATTGAATGAGATTCTTCTGATTCTTCAACTTTCTTTATTAAATCAGTGACTTGCTTAGTTTTTAGAATGTTTTCATCAGTATTTAATAATTTATAATCTTCAAAATTCAAAAGTTCCGCAGGATCGTTAGGATTATCATCTCCAAGTACATATTGTTTTTTAGATTCATCGTATTCATAATAATCGTCATCAGAAGGTCTTGTTTTTGAAATTATATTGTTAAATTTATCAATGATATACAAAGTACCATATTGTATCGTCGATATATCTTGATACAATTTTGTTACAAAATTTTTATCAAGGATTACAATAATGAATTTTTGAAAATCATCATTTTCATTCGCATAATAAGGATAAATAAAAACTGGTCTTTTTTCTGACTCAAAACCACTAATAGATTCTTTTAAAAGCTTACCAAAAATTAATTTTTTATTTTTATCCTCTTTTAAATCTAAAAATAAAGGGTCCTTAATAATATTTGCAATATTTAAATTTAGGGTAGTAGAAGAAAATGCGTGTTGTTTATAATCTGTTTCAGATATTAAAGACTTTTTATCAAGCTCCACAAGATAAAATTCACCAGCTATTTTTGATAAAACATTTCTTCTTATAGACCCACCTTTTGGGTTATCTCCTGTTTCTCCAAGTCGCTCATAAAGTGTTTGTTCTTCTGTTTTATCATGATAGCTCGAATTATTTACTATTTTATTAAAATTTTCCATTAAAGTTATATCATACAAAGCCATTCCATACTGATTATAAAAAAAATCTAAATTATTTGAAATCTGCCTCAATACTGTCGAATAAAATATAGTATTTTGCTTTTCTAAATAGTCAAACAATCTATTTGACGAAAATAAAGCAATAATTAGAGGAGGTAGAATTGTAAGTGGCAAAATGACAAATAATAACTGTAATCTGATTTTTAGTTTCTTAAACATCCCTATATCCTTAAAATAAAAATAATTCTCACACTTTTAGCCATTATAACAAAAACTATAAAAAATACAATAATTAATAAATATTTTTTTATTTATTAATTATCGACTAAAATTCAATATATATACCAAAAAGTTTTTGATTTGTCAGAAATTATATACCTAAAATTAAATACAGTTATTTTGTATAATTACACGATTTAATCTGTGTCAATCCGCGACAATCTGATTAATCTGTGTTATATATACAATCTACATAACTTTTAGGAGAAAACAAAGCTAAATTTATTCTTTTTTAATAAAATAACGGAAATATAATATAAAATAAAACTATTTTAATTAAATATTATGGCATACTTTTTGCTTCTTTAAATGACAGATATTAATTAAAACATCTGTAGGAACGCATCAATTTTTTTTCTATTCTTTCCTTAAATTATCCTTTCAATTTAATTGATCTATTATTTCTGCACAATGTTTTTTCAAAATTAGCGTTCCTACTTCCCATAACACGGATTGGGATGGATTAAGACAGATTGGCACAGATTACGATAGTTTTTAGGATTTAACTGGAAATTTTAACGCAAAGCACGGAAAGATATATAAGAAAAATCTTTATGGAAACAAGGGGTAGCTACCCCTTGTTTCCATAGAGTAAAATCACAAGAAATTGACAAGATGATTATTTAATTTTTTGAGAATATTATAACTTATATTTAATAAAAATAGTTAAAAACGGCTATAAAAAAATATTTACCCCTCTTTTTTATAATTAGAG
The DNA here is from genome assembly GCA_001829125.1 of Spirochaetes bacterium GWB1_27_13. GTDB lineage: Bacteria > Spirochaetota > GWE2-31-10 > GWE2-31-10 > MWDO01 > GWC1-27-15. The sequence continues at coordinate 5,835 of MIAN01000159.1, forward strand.
GGGTAAAATAAAAATATTTGATATGTTAATAAAAGATTTTATTGTTAGTTTTGTTTAGATAAAAATTTCACTTAAAACTTTGCTTTCTTTTTTTGTAGCACTTTTAGTTGTTTTTTCTTCTTTTGTTTTATTTTCAAAAATATCAAGTAAATGCTCATATAGAGAAGCAATTTCTTTTTTATAACCACTTACCTCTTCTTCTTTTGGATAATTATAATTTAACTTAAATAATATTATTTTTTCAAGTTTTCCAAAATATTTACAGTCAAGTATATTAAAACTCTTCCATATCTCTTGAGTATTGCAAAGATTTTTTAAAATATCAATAATTGTTTTTAATCCAGTTATATAAGCCTTTCTGTTATTAAATTTTGACAATAGGTATGGAATATTCTTAAATAACTCATAAGCCTCATCATATCTAGCTTCTTCATAAAATTTTGCAATATCTTTCAAAGACAAATGAATTTCGTCCTCTTTTGTAAGATTTGTAATATTTTCAAGGTCTAATAACACATTTTCTAAAATCATTGGTGGAAGTTCAAAAAGTTTATTAAAAACTTCAAGCCCATTTTTGATTTTATTTTTTGTGATAGAATATTCTATATTATGAGTTTCGTAATTTTTACATAAAACTTTTTCAATACTTAAATCTTTTTCTGAAACTTTATTTCTATATTGAAATCCAATTGACTCTGCAATTATTGGATTTATAGTTTTTTTCATTACTAAAGACACTCTATTTAATGAAAGCATATTTCTAATATGAGTAATATCTAATTCATTTCCTTTTTGAGTTGTATCAACGATTATAATAAACTCAATATTTCTTATCTCTGTTGTTAATGCCTGTTTTCCGCCTCTAAATTTAACATATTCAGACAATACGATGTCAAGTTTACCTTTTTGTGATAAAATTTCAAGCATTTCTTCAAAAGGTATTATTCCATCTATTGAATAACTTATCAAAAAGTAATTTGCATTTAAATTTTTTATCATTTTTTCAAAATCTTTTTTAGCAGAATCTTTATAGCAAAATGAAGACTTTGTTTTAATCCAATCTTTTCTGATTGCTGATTTATTTATTTTTTTACCATCAAGATAAATATTTTTATTTACCTCTGGTTTGTCATTTAAAGCAATTGTATTTAATAAATGGTAATTTGAGCCGTATTGATGTTGATTATAAGGAGGATCAAGATATACGACATCAAATTCCATATTTTTCATTCGTTCTGATAAACTAACAGCATCATCATTAAAAACGCTACATTTTTTACCATTAGCCAATTCTGGAACAGATAATTCGAGTTTCTTTAAAATTCTTGTTAGAGCATCACCATTACTTCCACCAAAACCACGATGAAATGCCTTAAAAACTCCAGATGTATTTGAACGAGTTGATGCTTCATACAACAATAAAGCCAATAAGAATGTTTCTTCCTCTTCTGTAATAATACTATTTTTTTTCCACTCTTCAATTTTTGCTCTAATAGCATCGATTTTTCTACCATTATAGTTTGTATAAAACATTCTTTCATTATCTAAGTCTGGTGTCTCGTCTGACTTAGGACAGTAATATAAAGAAATATATTTATCTTCTTCTTTTAACTCATTAAGATTATTAAGAATGTTTATTACATTTTTAACTCCACCAAATGTTGAAAAAGATTTTTCGAGAAAATCTTTATTAATTTCAATAAAAGCCTTGTTCATTATATAAGAATAATATTCCCAGTCATTTGTAAAAACTTCAAAACCAAGAGTCTTTGCTAATCTTGAAACAACGCCAGTTCCTGCAAATAAATCTAAAAAAGAAAGATTTTCTTTCTTAGAGTTTAAAATTTCTATTTTTTCAATAGATTTCTTTATAAGAGGTAGCAATCTCCTCTTATTACCAATATAAGCTATTAGATTTTTCTCAATAAAATCTGAATTTATTTTCATGTTTATTCCCCATCCCAAATTTTTTTATTCCCTGATAAATATTCGGTCAAAAAAAAATAGAGTTTAGAATTTTATGTATAAATATCAATAAAAATATCATCTAAATTTTAGTTTGAATAATATAAATATATGTAATTTATATATAATAAATAAGTTAAGTAAAGAATATATAAATTAAATAATGTCAAATTCTTTTTTTAAATTTAGTTAAAATTCTTTGTATTATAAAAAAAATATCTCAATCAACATTTATTATATTAAATTTAAGAAAATATTATTTTGTCAAGATTTTTTTTTAATATTTTTTAACAGTCTAACACCTTAGTTTTTGGTAAAAAATTTAACATAACTTAAAGAAAAAAAATTAGTGTAATTTATTCCTAAAAAGAAAGATATTAATTAGAGAGTATTTCATAAAGCTGAATAATAATCGTTTAATTTTCGTCTCATAAAAAAAATAGTATAAACCTTTAGAAAAATCAAGAGGTTTTAATAAAAATGTTGAAAAAAATCGTAAGTTAGATTATACTTAAACGGATTATACTGAGAATTGTCCAAATTGTCAATATATACCTTAAACGCAGTACTACTATAATTCGTTTTTAAAAAACAAATTGTGGATAATATCAACTCTTATTAGATATTGACCATTTAAAAGCGTTTAAGTATATATTTCTCAGAAATTCTAAAATTTAAATATATATAATTACACAATTTAATCTATGTTAATCTAAGATACTTTGATTAAATCTGTGTTATAATTTTCTCAATACTACTAAGGAGACGCTATGATTTATGATTGTTTTCCGTTTTTTAACGAATTTGAAGTATTAGAACTTAGACTTAACGAATTATATAATGTTGTTGATAAATTTGTTATTTGTGAGTCAAATTTTACCCATCAAGGAAAACCTAAACCATTATTTTTTCTCGAAAACAAAGAAAAATTCAAAAAATTTGAAGATAAAATTATTCATCTTGTTTTTGACGCAAAAAATATCAAAGGTGATAACAAACATTGGAAAAGAGAAATGGGGCAAAGAAATTACCTCAAAACAGCATTAAAAAAATGTAAAAATGAAGATATTATTCTACTTTCTGATGTTGATGAAATTCCTGATGCAAAATTATTAGCCCAAAATTTATCAAAATTAAAAGAATACGATATTTTAACTTTTGCAGGAAAATTCTATTTATACAAATTTAATTTATGTATTGGTGGGTGGAATGGTACTGCGGTAGCCTTATGGAAAACTGTAAAATGGATCAAAAATCTTTGTGTTTTTAGAGGTTTAAGAGACAAAGAAGAAAAGAAAAAAATCTATTTTATAAAAGGTGGGTGGCATTTTTCATTTATTGGTGATGTAAGTAAAATCCAGTATAAATTTGATAGTTATACACATGCAAAAGATTTTCCTGAAGGTAAAGATATGAAAACTCTTGTAGAAAATAATCTTTACTGGAACAATCAAAAACTTACAAAAGAAAAGTTAGATGATAGTTTCCCAGAATATTTATTAAGAAATGAAGATAAATTCAAAGATTTAATATCATAACACGGATTAGCACAGATTAACGCTGATTGACATGTATTTTGATGGAAAAATTGGTATTTTATGGAAACAAGGAGTAGCTACCCCTTGTTTCCATAATTCTTATAAGGAAAAATAATGGATAATAAAGTTTATATACTTCTTCCTGTTCATAATCGTAAAGATATAACAAAAAAATTCATCAGTTCTCTTTTAAAACAAAACTATCAAAATTATCATTTAATATTAATTGATGATGGGTCTACTGATGGCACTGCTGATATAGTTTCTCAAAATATTCCACCTGAAAAACTAACAATCTTAAGTGGTAAGGGTAATTGGTGGTGGGGAGGCTCGTTACATCAAGGATATAAATGGATTAAAAAAAATAAAATCAATCCAGAAGATTTGGTTTTAATGATGAATGATGATACAATTTTTGAGCCAGATTTTCTCACAAAAGGTATTGAATTAATAACAAAAAGCACAAAAACCTTGTTATTAGCATATAGTTATAGCCAACAAACAAAAAAGATTCTTGATAGAGGCGTTCATGTTGATTGGAAAAGTCATACTTTTAGACAGGCAACAAATGACAATGAAATAAATTGTCTTCAAACTATGGGTTTGATTTTTTATGTGAAGGACTTTTATAAAATTGGTGGTTTTCATCCGATTTTAATACCACACTATGTTTCTGACTACGATTTTACTATTAAAGCAAACCAAAAAGGCTATAAATTAACTACAAACGAAGAATTTAAACTATTTACTGATGAAAAAACAACAAACAATGACACTTCAAAAATTGTAAAACATAAAACTATTTTTGATTATTTTAAAAGTACATATTCTGTTAGGTCTCCAGTAAATCCTGTTAGTTGGTTTTTCTTTACTCTTTTTCGTGCACCAGGAATATGGAAAATAACTGGAATATTAAAGGTATTAAAAATAATCTTACTTGATATAAAACACTATCTTATTGGTGACATTAAATATTTATTTTCAAAAAAGAAATAACTTGTAATCTTTTACTAAATATATTAAAATAATATAGTCTAGATTTTTTAGATTAAAAAAGGAATTTTATGAAAAATTTTCTAAAAAAAATACAAAGAACCTTCTTTGAAGGAGTAATTGCTTTATTACCTATAAGTTTAACACTCTACATCTCTTACCTTATTTTTAAGGGTTTATTTAAATTATTTAGCGTTGCTGTTCCTTTTTTACCAGACCCATTTAAAGACATCTTTTATATTGAAATGGTAACTGTTGTTTTGACATTCTTAATGTTTTTTATTGGTGTATTATTTATAGGTTTTTTAGCCAAAACAGTAATAGGTAATTTTCTTAATAAAACAGTAGAAAATGTTTTAACTTCTTTACCATTAATTAGAACTATTTATAAAGCGTTTAAACAACTTTTTAATTTAATATTCACAACGAGTGAGGATAAAAAATATTCAAAAATTGTAATGGTTGAATTTCCAAATAAAGGTAAATGGGTTATTGGTTTTTTAACAGGTAAATGTAACGAAAAACTTTCTCCAACTAAAGATAAAGAATACTACACTGTATTTTTACCAACTACTCCAAATCCAACAACAGGGTATTTATTGATTTTCCCAAAAGACGAAATTGTAGAAACTTCATTATCTATGGATGAGGCTATAAGACTTTTACTTTCAGGTGGAATAATTAAAGAATAATGCTATAATATATATAAAAGACTTCTTAAATGAGAGAATACTATGAATGACTTTACATCTTTTTCTTTAACAGAGACTTATACTGATTTTTACATAATCATGGAGCAAGAAAAAAATAATAATTTCTTATTTTTATATCCTAAAAATGAGCCAGAAAAAACGCTAGAACTCCTTCAAAAGACAAAAATTAGGATTATTTCAGATAAAGAATTTGATATAGCAAGCTTAAAGAAAATAAAAAATATTATGTATGAATTTATAGAAGATTTGGTTTCAAAAAGTAATACTTCTAATATTTTGTGGTATAGGATTGCTGGTTCGACAATTTTTGGGATATTTTTCTTTTATATTTTCAACAGATTTATTCGTAATCCAATCCCACT
>MIAN01000160.1 GCA_001829125.1 Spirochaetes bacterium GWB1_27_13
ACAAGAAAATTGATAAATAAATACACTTCAAATAATTCGTCCGACTCGTTTACATTGGGCGACCTTCTAAAAAAATCGATGGAGGAGAAGAAAAAATAATAAATCGCAAAGAGACACAAGGACACGGAGAAATTAAATCCGTGTTCTTTGTTTATTCACTTGTTTTTATTTAATTTTTAATTGTTTGGTTATAATAATTTCTACTTGTTAAATTCATTTTTAAATTTTATTCTATAAATATATTCATACTTTCCTAATATTAATTAAAGTAAAAAATATTAATTCTTGTTTGCAAATATAGAAAAAAATCTTATAATTTATAATAAATTACGAGATTTTTATAATTGTAGTTGTGTGTAATGCGTTTAAAAAAAGAGTAATATGGATATAAATATTCAAAAAAAGGTTAGGCATCATTATGTTTTTCAATTTTATTTAAAGCCATGGACAATTGATGATAAATTATTTTGTTTAAATATAAAAGATAAAAAGATATTTAACACAAAAACAGATAAAATTGGATTAAAAAACAATTTTTATAAATTAAATGAATTAAGTAAAAGTGATTTACAATTTATTGATTTATTTTTCTTCCAAAAAATGGATACTAAGTTAGTAGAAATGAATAAAGCTTGGATTCCATTATTTAATTTGATCTTTGACATTAAAAATAAATTACAAGAAAAAAGTTCTCTTGATATAGATAAAATAAATATTTTTGAAATTATGATAAACAATTTATTAGAAAATTTACATAACAACATTGAAAATAATGCAATTCCTATTATCAAAGAATTACAAAATGATAATATACGGTTTCTGGAAGATAAAAAGAATTTGTCTAATTTTTTGTTTTTTTTGTGTGCACAATATTTTCGAACAAAAAAAATTAAAGATGATGTAATAAATTCAGCTAAAAATCTAGGATTTAATGTTATCGAGCGAATTTGGAATGTTGGATCAATTATTTTTTCAACAAATTTGAGTGCATCTTTATATGCTGAAAAAGAACAACTTGAATTCAAAATTATAAAATCAAAATTAACTAATTTTATAACTGGTGATCAGCCAATTATTAATGTTTATGGTAATTATAAGAAAAATAATAAAGAAATACCTTCTGATTTAAAATTCTATTATCCAATTTCTCCAAAAAACAGTTTATTAATTGAAAAGAAAACAAAAAAAAACTTTATTATTGAAGATATTAATGATTTAGAATTAAATTTTTATAATAATTTAATTAGGAAAGCATCGCATGAACAAATATATTCCAATACTAAAGAAGATTTAGAGAATGTAAAAAGATTATACGAATATGGAATATAAACGCACTACACACAACAGCCGATATATCTACGCTCCCTGTCGGTCGTCGCTACGCCCTTCGGGGTCATGCGGAGTACCGCACGACATATATCTGCGGTTGTTACATGCAATTAATTTGGAAAGAGTTTTTTAGGATGTCATCTGTTAATAAAAAAATATAGTCTTTTTAATATGTTTTATGAAAAAATATTTTTTCTATGATTTATAGATAATTGGAGAAATGAAATATGAAAAAAATTATTATCATAGGTGCTGGTCTTGGCGGTTTAACTGCTGGGAATTTATTGGTTAAAAAAAGACATCAAGTTACAATTTTTGAATCACACTCTACGCCAGGTGGTTACATTGCAGGATTTTGGCGTAAAGGTTTTTATTTTGAAAGTGGCGCCTATGGACTTGGGAATTCTAACGAAATTTTTAAAACTATGAAAGATTTTGACTTATCAGATAAAATATCTTTTAAGAAACTTGAACCATTTCGATATGTTTCAAATGATTTTGATATTATGCCTTATTCTTATCAGGAGTTAAGAAACCTGATATTTAAAATCTATCCTGATGAAAAAGCTAGGCTTATCAATTATTTTAAAGTAGTTGACAGGATGTATAATACTTTTTATAACTTAATGTCAAAAACTTCATTGATAAAAAAGATAATTTCTGCTTTGGAAATGTCGTTTATATTTTCTCGTTATAATGAAACAAAACAAGAGTTTGCAGAACGTTTTTTTGAAAAATCTTCCGTTTTATATAGACTTTTAAGTCATTTTACCGGATATCCTTATATGTCTGCTTCGATGATAGGTCCTTATTTCTGGGGACCATTGAATGATTATTGGACTGTTAAAGGTGGGATGCAGTCATGGTGCAATGCGCTTGCCGAAAAATTTACAGAATCAGGCGGAGATATTAAATTGAAATCTCCAGTAGATAAAATTTTAACAAAAAACAACAAAGTTACCGGAGTAACATCTCTTGGCAATACTTATGAAGCTGACTATATTATATCTGCTTGTGATTACAAAAAAACTTTCCAGAAATTGCTTGATTCTGAAGCAGTGCCACTTTCTTTATTAAATAAACTTGAACACTCTAGCGTATCTGAAGGTTGGGTTGTAGTCTATCTTGGACTAAGCATTTCAGGCAGTGAACTCAAAAAAATAATGAAGTCAACTCATGCTCATTGTTATGATTTAAGTTCGGATGCTGATTCAAAAACGGATGATGAAAAGACACAAGATATAACATTCTTCGATCATTGTCGTATTGAATTATATTCACCTTCTTTAGAAAATCCGGAATTAGCTCCACAAGGAAAATCTTCTTTAATGATTATGGCTATTTCACCTTATAGATGGATGAGTAATTGGGGAAACGGAGACAAAAGCGAATATAAAAAATTAAAAGAAATTATGTGTGAATCACTTATAAATCGCGCTAGAATAATTATACCTAATTTGTATGATCTTATAGAATTTAAGGATGCTGCAACACCGTTAACATTTGAGCGATATACAGGTAATAGTGATGGTGCAACTTGTTGTTGGAGCTGGAATCCCCATAAAAAATTCTACAAAAATATATGGTCATCAAAAGTTAAAACTCCTATCAAAAATCTTTTAATCGGTTCGGCTTGGTCTTCACAGGTTGGGGGTACTGCATTTGCTGTTAAAGCAGGAAAACTTTGTGCTAAGATTATTGGCGATTGATGATTTTACTTATTTATATTGTAGAGTATAAGATACTCTTTTGAATAGAAACTGGCTGTGGTGAAAATATTTTTTATTAAAGTTAAATATTGACGGTTTCGACAGAGAATACCACCTTAACCCAAATTGACCGCAGATTTGGGAAAATATTATTATATTATTTTACAATATTAAAAATTATTAGTAAAATGTGGTCAACTTCGGCTACTGACAATCTGTTTCACGAAAAATTGCAGAGCAAGAAAGAGGTAATTATTAATGTTAATTCAAGAAAGACGAATAAAAGTAACTGCAATATTATTATTAATATTGACAATAATTTGGTTAGTGTTTACTATTATTTCTATGTCCGAAGTCAAATCTTCATGGAATGATATTGATTTTATTAAATGGATTTCGCATCCTAATTTTTTCTTTACTGGAAATTACATAAATGCTTCATTACTAACAATAGTTGCAATATTTTTATTTACATTTTTATTTAATTTTTTAAAACCTAAATATGATAATATTGTGATTACAGGATTAATTTTTGTTCCAATTTATGGTGTTATAAATTTATTATGTTATTCAATACAAATATCAATTGTTCCTTCAATTGCAAATGCCAGTTTAACTAATCAAAATACAATTATTATTGTTTCACAATTAATACAAGCAAATAGCAAATCATTAATAGGATTTATGAACGGACTAGCTTATGCAATATTAGGGATTCCATCAATTATTTTTGGATTATTTCTAATTAAAGATCGTAAAAAATACTCTGGAATATTTTTATTATTAAATGGAATACTTTGTATTATAGGAATAATTGGTTATTTAATTGGAAATAATATATTATCTTCTGGAATAATGATAGGTGGGGTAGTATTTTTAATTTGTTTAATATTTATGGTAATTGAGTTTAAATATTCAAAATAAAATGCCAGCAACTTTTGCTACAGGCGAGATTTACTCATAATATTTTTATAAATATAGCGAGATGATAAAATGAGAGACAATAATAAATTGCCTAAAAAATGGTGGATGCAATTTCCAAAAATTGAGAGTCGAAAGACAATTATGAAACCAGTTGATAAAAAACCAGATTGGCTTCCAGGTAGTTATGTCAGAATAAAATTAAAGCCAGAAAAAAAGCGGATGATAATAAAGGCTGAGTGGCATAGACATAGATATGAATTTGTTTATGTGATTGAAACATCTGCAATTAATTTTGAGCCATATTGGTTTTCTGCTCAGTTGGAATTTATTGATGATCTTTGACTATTAAATATTTTATATTTAGTTTAGAAAATAAAAGACCTGTCAGGTTTCAAAAACCAAACAGGTCTAAGTAATAATTAATTAAATTTTATTGCTTTTTAAATATTTTTGGAGAATGTGGATTTATTTCAATTGTAACATCTTTATTTGTATCAACTGTTAAAGTTTCTTCTGAACCAAATTCATCGTATAAAATATTTTTTAGTGTATCTCCACTATTTGCATAAGTACCAAGATTTATTGTAACAGATATTTTTGAGTTTGAGTTGTTAAAAACTACAAAAACATTCTCATTTTGAAGAGTTGCATCACTTCTTACAAAAGCAAATATACCTGATGTAGTTGAAGAATCTTTTAGTACTGTAATATCACCTCTTCTTATTGTGACATTATCTTTTCTGATTTTAGATAATTTTCTTATCAAAGAAAGAGTCTTTTTATTAGTAGTGTTAAAATCTGGCATATCTTTTCTTCCAATGTCATTAGTTGAACCCACAGTATCATTTTCTGTGTTGTAGTAAATACATGGGATACCAGATGTTGTCATTAAATAAGTTATAGCATTCCAGTATTTTGCTAAAGAAACAGATGATGAGTCTAAAAATCTTGCCACATCATGATTATCTATAAAATTTATCGCACCATCGATAGCACTAATATTTCCACCACCATTTCCAAGTTTTGTACTTCGCATAGTATTTTTTCTTGTTGTTAATTCTGTTGTAAGAGCAGATGTCCCACTACCGCCTTTAAATACGCTAAGAATTTTATAGTACAAATCAAAATTGAGTAAAGAGTCAAGCCTTTGATCTTGAGCATAAATTTTTGTTTGATTATGATCCCCTATTAAAGCCTCACCAAATTGTAAAAAATTTTTACTTTGTGCATTAGCCACTGTTCTAATCGCAGGAGAAAAATCATCCCAAAAAGTTTCTTCAACATGTTTAATTGTGTCTATTCTAAATCCATCAACGCCAGCATTTTTGATCCAATCCGAATATATTTTAATTAATGCTTGTCTTACTTCTGTTGAAGAAGTTTTTATATCATCGAGTCCTGATAAATCTCCAACAATTTGTTCATTTCCATTGTAATTGCCAATTTCTCCACAATTATTATAAAAGGCTGGATTATCAAATGGTGCAGGAGGTTTTGTTCGTAAGCCATTGGTAACCCACGCAGCATCTTTATTAGAAGAATCTGATATAAATAAATGAGAGGCGTCTCCATATCCTACGCTGTTATATGCAGGATTCCATTGTTCTATATTATTAATTTTGTACAAAGAATGGTTACCCATGTGGTTTACAACAATATCTTGGATTACCAAAATTCCATTATTGTGCATAGTATCAACAAAGTTTTTAAAATAATTGAGTCTATCTGTTGTATTGTCTTGATTTGTTACAGTAGTTAAATGTTTATCAACAACCGTAAAATCGTGAGCCCAATATCCATGATAACCAGTAAATTGATTATCTTCAATCATATTTTCGATAATTGGAGTAATCCAAATAGAAGTTGCTCCAAGTTTTTTAAAATAATCGACATTATTGATAATTCCTTTTAGGTCTCCACCATGAAAGTAATTTATATTACTTTTATCAGTAAAATTAGCATCATTGTTTGCTGTATCCCCATCAGAAAATCTATCAGTCATTAAAAAATAGATAATCTCGTCTCTCCAATCAGAAGCCCCTGTATTTCTTACTGGATATTTTGCAGTATCAGCCGTAACTTCTTGAGTGTCTGCTTTTAACCAATTGTAAGAATCTAATGGATTAATCGTAGTAGTGGTAGTCGTAGTAGTAGTTGTTGTATCTGGACTAGAACTTGTTTGATTACAACCTATAACTAATAAAAAACTAACAAAAAAAGCCACAAAAATAAAGTTTCGTTTCATAAATTTACCTCTTTTCTTAAAATTATCATTTCAACACATTACATAGAATTTAACTTTTTATCATATTTTATGCAAGCAATTTATCTATATTTCTAATAACTTCTTTTATTTTTATTGAGTTTATATCAAGTGGTGATAGATGCTCATATTCTTTACAAAGGAAATCAAAATTTGACAAATTGCTCGTGATTTCATCTGGATATAAAGAAATTACATTTTGAGCAATCCCATTTGGGTAAGGTCCAAATCGACCAAAATGACTACCATTCAAAACATAAATTGTGTTAGTTTGTACTGCCACTGCAAAATGAACTGCAGATGTATCATTTGATATTAATATTTTTGCTTTTGATAGAATATAAGTTAATTCCACCAAATCAGTCTTACCTGTCAGATCAAAAAACATTTCATTAAAACCATAAGATAAAATTTGTGTAGAATATTTTTCATCACCCTTACCGCCGCAAATAATAGTTTTGAGGTTGTATTTTTCATATAAATATTTTGATACAGCAAAAAAGTTTTTTGCATCCCAGATTTTATCGAGTTTGCTTGCAGATGGAAAAATTACAGCAAAATCAGTAAAAGGTATTTCAAATTTTGGAATATTCTCAAAGAATAGAGAAGGTTTTGTTAAATTGATTTTTCTTTCCAAAAATTTTTCAAAAAACTCGGTATTTCTATAAAATTCAAATAAAGTCTTTGGGTTTGAATTAATTATATTTGTATAGTATTTATCTGAAACAAATTTTTCGATTTCTGAAATGTTACTCAAATTACATTCAAAACCAATACGTTCTTTTGCAGAGCTTGCTTGAATTATCGAGTCATAATACAAAAAATCTCTTGAGTAATGAGGGTTTACAGCAATTTCAAATTTCTTTTTGTTTATCATCTTTAAAGTCTTATAACGATATGCTAAATCTTTTGAAAATTTATTTTTATTTATCCATATAAAATCATCGCAATTGGTTTTAAAACTTAGTGTTACATCTTTCCAAAGTTGGTTTCCACAAAGAGTAATTTTGTAATCTTTATATTTTGGAGTATTTTTTATTTCGTTCAAAAAATTGTGAAATAGTACATAATCACCAATTGCATCGAGTTTTATAATAATTAGAGTCTTTTCTATATAGTTAGAATTGTTTTTTATAGCAAAAACATCGATTATTTTACGAATTATCGTGTTTATATGTACTTTTGATGGGAATCTAAATTTAAGCTTACCATTCCCAAACAAAAAAAATCCAAATTTAAAACCTTTAATCCATAAAATTAAATCTAAAAAAAGTAAAATTTTTGTTTTTATTATTGTTAAAATTTGTCTTCTAAATAAGAAAAAGCAGGCAATTAAAGCTAAAATTATTGTACAAATATAGATTATTTTTTCAATCATAGTCTATCCCAAAAAATTAATATATAAATTATATCATATTTGTTAGAAATAATACATTATTTATTTTTTTTCAAACTATTTTTATAATTAGATTTTATTGATATATCTGATATATAAAATTTATTAAAAAATTAATTATAAATCTATTGACTTATATTTACTAAATTAGTAATATACTTATATACTAAATTACTAATTTAGTAAAAGGAGAGGTAATATGGATATTCCAGTAGATTTAAAACACAAACCAGTAATAGTATCTGATAATTATGATGTTGTTGATGGAAGATATGCAAATAGTTCAGATGCAAAAGGGCTTTCATTGGGTCTTGCTCAGTGGAATGAAAGAGGAAAAGTTGAGATTTCTGCAAAAATATGGCGTCATACAGGCGAAAAATGGTCAAGACAATCAGAGGAGATGCCATTACATAGAGTGCTTGATCTTGCCATACTTATTTGTAAAACAAAACTCTATTTTTCAAACCTATATCACACTGATAAAAAAGATTTTCCTAATTATCCACAAATCGATAGGATTGGATTGCAGGGGAATGCTATGAATGTTGCAGTATGTGAAGCTAATGAGCATATTGAAGAAGATATAAAATTATTTGACAGTTGCTTACATCAAGACGATGAAATTTTGAGTGAGAGGCTAAAAATTCTTTCTGATTTGTTAAAAAAAATGAGTTATTAAAAGTTATTGGATAGTATAAAACCTTAAATTTTAGAACTATCCAATTTTTATTTAGCAAACAATGCTTTAAAATTAATCTCTTTATCAATCTAGGGAAGTCATATTTCCTATTTCTACAAATCCAGATAATTCTAAAAAAGGATTTTTTTCAAATTCCCACTATTTCTAAATTATTCAACTTGATATTCCATAATCTTTCATCGTTTGTGAAGAATGTATCACATTTTGTGTGTGAAGATGCTAAGTGAAGTACATCGGGTTTAGATAATTTTGGATATTTTGCTCTTATATATGCGTATTTATTTGCAACATTTTCATCAATAACGATTATTTCTTATTTCTTCAACAAAGTTTTTGATTTTTTCTATATAAATATTAACCAAATCATTTCTATTTTCTTTATAAACATTTACTAATATCTCTGCTAAAGTAAAAACACTGGTATAGTATTTTGCATCGTTATTAAAATAGAAATTTAAAAATTTGGTTTTATATGGCTCTTTATCTTCAAATAGATAAATAAATATATTTGTATCAAGATATATATTTTTTACCACTCATCTCTCTCTTTTCTTTGAAATTCGATTGGCTCAATATCTTTCCATATTTCTTTTCCAAGTCCAATTAAATCGTTTATTGATTCTTTTTTATTTTTTTTAATATCAATTATCTCTATTTCTTCATTTTTTTGTAATGTAGAAATTACTTTTTCAAAATCCTCATAGGGTATTATTACATTATGATTTATTATTTCTCTATGAATTGTAAGCATAATTATTTTCTCCTTCACGATTAAAAATAATACAAAATCTATTTTTTTTCAAATTATTATTTAACAAACAACGCTTTAAACCCAAAACCCACATCTTGAAAATGTTTATCTTCAGTAATAATATTTTCTATTTTAAGTCTTAGCATAATTTCCATTGATGTTAAATCTGTAAAAGAGATTCCAAGTTTATCTTTATATTTTAATTTTTTCTTTATTGCTTCTTCAAAATCTTCAATAGAAACTCTAACTAAATTTATATATCCTCTATCAATTGATAATTCTAATTTTTCTATGAAAATTTTTACTTTTTCATAATCTAATCTATAAGATAAGAGCGTTATTGTTTCATCAATAATATAGTCTGATGTAACAAGTTGTTGTTTATTTTTCCATGTTTTTTCTATATATTCTTTTACTTTTGTATGTTTTTCTTCTTTTTTATCTATATATGCTTTAAATCCCCATGTATCAATAAAAATCATAATCCATAAACCTCTTTATCAATGTCTTGGGAAGTCATATTTCCTATTTCTACAAATCCAGATAATTCTAAAAAAGGATTTTCTTCAATATTTTTTTTCACTTTTATTTTTTTTTTGTATCTTTGTGATAAGTATTCTACATAATCTAAAACTTCTTTTTTTATATCATCAGGTAAATCTAAAATTTTTTCTTGTATTTTTGTTTCGTATAATCCCATTTTATTTTCTCCTCCACGATTAAAAATAATACAAAATCTATTTTTTTTCAAATTAATTTTCTACATTTAAAAAATCAAGTGTAAAGAGGTTTTCATCGATTTTTAGTAAACTTATTCCTATTTCCCAGTTTTCTTTTTCCAAATTGAGTTTATTTGCTTTTATGTATGAATATTTTATTTTTAAAAATTGTGAAACAAAACTCTTGTAATCTTCCATTTTGTACTCTTTGTTATATATAATAACATTTCCTTTGTAGTAATCGTATAATGCAGATAAAAACCATAATTCTTTTTCATAAATAATACTAAATAGGTAATCTCTTTGATCTTTTGCAAAATAATTATCTAATGAATCAAAATAGTATTTTAATTTTAATGTTTTTTTTCTCTCCATATAACCAAGAAATTGATCAACCAAATTATTTTTTACATCAATAACTAAATTTTTTCCAGTATCATATTTTGTTTGCGAATTGCAAAGTGTTGATAAAATAATTACATCTGATTTAGAAAATTGTTTTCTGATTTTTTCGAGGTCACTATCGTTATCATTTGAAAGGTCAAGTTTTTTTTCGATTGTAATTTTATTATAAACATTATTTTCCATGAGGTATCCAACACTTTTTATGTCTATAAAGTCTTTAATATCACCAACAAATTCTTCTTTGGTAGAATTTATTTCTTTATTTTTTGGACATAAAGATGGAAACGTATCTTCAAGTAGAAATCTATTTAATTTTATCAGTAAAAATTTTTCTTCATTAGTAATATCTTGTTCTATTGATTGCATATCCGAGTCAGTCAAAAGATTATAGCGTTTTTCTTCAGAAAATCTTAATAGAATCTTTTCTCTTATTTTTTTAGTTTTTTCTATTAATTGTTTAGTTTCTTCTGATAATGATACTACGCCTTTATCATATACCCAATTTGAATGTCTTTCTTGCCAAACTTCATAAAAATTAGGAGTTATCATTAATTCGTTTAAATGTTCGTAAGTTGTTTGAGGATTTTTAAACTTTTTGACAGTACTTGACCATAATGGAAGAAGTGGCGATGGAAGAGACATTGATGTAAAGATAAGATTTAAAACTTCATTTCTCAAATCAAATTCTACATCCTGTCTAAACATTAAAAAACGACCTTCTGTGTTGTAGAAAAATTTTTTTATCTTAAAATAATCTCTTTCATATTTATAAACTTCATCTTGTTTTACAAGCGGTTGTTTATAAAGATTGTCGTCTATTCCATATATTAAATCTTCTAAAGAATAGCCTGTCATATCAAAATTTTGTTTTTGAAAAAATAATGTATATAACTTAATTTTGGCATATATATTTGGCGTTTTGGAATAATCAATAAAAAACACATAATAAGGTTCTTTATAAATCAAGCTAAATTTTTTTTTAGAATCTTTGTAAACAAGATATTTTATTTTATCAACAGACATTTCTTCAAAATCGATTAAAATTTCTTTTTCTTCGCCTATTTTAAGGTAACCATTTGATATTTTTGTTATTTTATCTTCTTTAGTAGAATTTTCATCATTTTTTAGAATATTTGGATTATTATTTATTCTATCAAAAATAGTATTTATTTCATCCATCAATTTATGAATATTTCTTGTTTCAGAAATGTTTTTTTCAAATGATTTCCAGTTACTTTTTTCTATTATATCGACATAATCATCAATGGGCGATTTTTCTTGAGCATTTGCAAAAATAAATAGAGTATTAAAAATAAAAAAAAATATTAGTTTTTTCATTGTGCTTTCTTCATTATAGTTTGGTAAAAAAATTTAGGGCTAACTTATTGATACTAAGATATTAAACTTCAAAAAGCAAGAAAAAACTAATCATCTTTACAGATTTTACACTTTATGGAAAAAAATCTTAATTTGTAATTTAAAAAAATAAATTTTTTATTTTATCAATAATTACAAATCAGTAGGAGACCTTCCAAGACTACGAAGCATTGAGATCGTCCCATCAATTTGTTCTTTTATATCGATGTCGTTATACACTCTACCAGGATATATTTGGTAATGCTTTTTGTATTCTTTTGGTGTGGCATTTAACATTATAGAATTAGCCCCAGCCATAAGCCCAAGTTTTCTTGCCTCTGGTTCAATTGTTTCAAATGCAGATGTAACAAGTATTTTTGCATTTTGTGGGTCTAAAATTCTTGTTAAAGCCAAAACTTTTAAAATTTTTGTAACTTTAGGTGAATTAAAATTTTTTAATGGTGTAAAAGGATGTGGAATAAATGGACCAAAACTATACATTTCGGCATTTAAACTTTTGGCAAGTTTTATATCATTTAGTAAATCCAAATCTGTTTGGTCTGGTAAACCTATAAGACTTCCAGTTATTACTAAATAACCAAGTTTATATGCTTTTTCTATATGGCTAATCCTATTTTGTAAAGAATAATTAGGATGTAATTTTTGGTAAAGTGATGAATTACTCGTTTCAAATCTCATCAATAAGCCTCTAGCCCCAGCCTCATAGAGTAACTCAAGTTCTTTTAATCCAATTTCTCCAACACTAATAAAAATCAAAACCTGTAATCTACTTTTTATTTCTTTAATTAAATCAACTAATGAGTCTATGTCAAAACCACTATCTTCCCCACATTGCAATACCAAAGTTTGAAAACTAAGTTCATTCACCGCTTTTTCTGCATTTTTCAAGATTTCTTCTTTGGTCATCCTGTATCTTTCTATGCTTGCGTTGTGATTTGATATTCCACAATAAAAACAATTTCTTTTACAGTAGTTAGAAAACTCCAAAATCCCATGAACACAACAAGAGTTGCCAAGATGTTTATGTCTTAAAAAATTTGCTGTTTTGTATAATATATTTAACTCATCGGCATTTTCAAGTTCTAGTAAGTAAAGCAGTTGTTCGTCATTTAATTTTTTTTCTTCTACTGCATTATCAAGTATTTTTAGGAGGTTTTTACTGATGCCTTTTTTTTCAACTTCGAGCCTTGATAACTGTAAATCAACTTCTTGTAGCTCAAAAAAAGTTTCTTTCCATACAGATAGTATAGAAAAAGCTTCTTCTTGTGGAATATTTTTTATAACATAACCACCTTGAGCATAAATATAATCGCCAATTTTAAGATCATCTATCTCATTTATTGCTTTTTTCTTTTCACCAAAATAATCAACTGTAACAATATTCTTTTGAATATTTTCTACTTTACCAGGTATCGAATAGCACATAAAATTTATCGCTTCCTCTATGGAAACAAGGGTAGATACTCCTTGTTTCCCATAAAATTTTAAATCTGTCAGGTCTATAACAAGTTTTTATTTAAAACCAATTTTTTGCAGTTACATTAGCAAATCTAAAATCAATAAATTTTTCCAAATCAATGATTTTTCCAATGCCCATTTCATCAAACATATATCTTTGGATAGTATCGAGGTCTTCGATAACAGGATATAGATCATCCATTTTAATACCAAGAGGTTCTTCCAAGATTTTTTGTATGACAGGTTTGGTAAAACCAAGTTTTTTTTCTGGGTCAAGAAAGTCAACTGCAATTTCGGCAGCAATATCTTTGTTAGCTTCGATAAATTTACCAGCTTGACTAAGTAATGAACTAAACTCATAAATTGCATCGGTATAATGCTCAATTGTTTCATCTCTAAAAACATTAACACAACAAGGATGGTTTTTCCAAAAAGAGCCAGATGTAAATTGTCTTTCCGCTATTCCCTTTGTTATTGCTGTCGAGCCAATTGGTTCTGCAACAATAAAGCCTGCGATTTCTTTGTTTTGAAGCATAGTCATAGGCATTTTAACAGGTGGAATAACTTCAAACCTAACATTTATATCATCTTGACCAGGTACACCAGGAGTTAGTCCAAGTTCTTTTAAAAATCTATGTGCAAGCATATTATGAACTGACATTTTATGAGGAATACAAACAACTCTGTTAAAATAAATATCTTCAACAGCCCCATCTTGAAGTAATTCTTTTGATTTAGACCTAACCATTATACTACCGTTTTTATGTGCAAGCATTACAAGCTTAATAGGCACATCAAAAGCAAATAAATCCATTGCTATCGGAGCTAACACAAAAGCCCCATCTACTTCACCTGTCTCAAGTGCTTTTTGTACAGGATTCCAACTATCCATTTTAATTGTTTCTAATTCAAAATACTTTGGTGTGATTTGTCCAGTTTGAATATGATGTTTTAAAACACCAAGTGCAAGATGATCAGTAATTTGAATATGTGCAACTTTTAATTTTACTTTACCTTTTACATGAGGTATATTTTTTCTGCTTGCTTTTTCTTTTGCTCTTAAACCAAAAACTTCTTCAATTTTTTCTTTTAATTCTTCTGCTGTAAATGGTTTTGCAATGTGATTGTTTGCACCAGCTTCTTTGGCTTCTTCTTCTTTTGATTTGTCACCTTGGGCTGTTGCCATTATAAAAGGAATAGCCTTGTATTGGGCATTACTTCTAATCCATTGAACTAAAGATTTTCCATCTCTATTTGGCATATTCCAGTCACATATAATTAAATCAACTTTATTAGCTTCAATTTTTTTTATAGCATCTTCACCATCTACCGCTTCAATAATATTTTCATAACCAATATCTTGAAGATTTTTTATAAACATTTTTCTCATAAAACCAGAGTCATCAACAATTAATACATTAATAGATAAATCAAGAGTCATTTATATTCTCCCTAATTATAAGAACTTATATAGTTAAAATAATTATAATCCACTATAAAAAACAAATCAAGAAAAAAATAAAAATATTGTATTTTAGGGTTAAATTTATTTTTTTGAAATTAATCTTGGAAACTATAAAATATTAATAATTTTAAAATATATTTTATTCTTTTTTGTAAAATAAAAATAGTTGATAAATTTGGATTTTTATATTATGTTTTATTAAAAAAGAGAGAGGACTAAAATAGACTTACAAGAAAGATTTAAAAAATTATTCCTCCGTCCCTGATGAGGGTTAAAAAATTGTATTTAATTTTATCTTATTATTAAATTTGAAATTAGAATATAATTTTTTTCTATTAGCTAATCTTTTTAACTATAAAATCCGATTTTTTGTAACATAGAGGTTTAATTTATTTTAATTATGTATTATAATTATATTAGAGAATCTTAGTTATAAGATTTTTTTATAAAAGGAGAAAAAAGATGAGAAACGCGATTTTTGCTTTATTAATAGGCATACTTTTTATTGGATTTGTAGGGCTTTTGATATTGGGCAGTTATTTGAATGATAGTCAAGTAAAAATACAAAACACAGTGACTAAATTTCCAGACCAAATTAATAAAATTGAAGGAGATATGAAAACTTCTTTTAATTTGATAAACTCA
>MIAN01000161.1 GCA_001829125.1 Spirochaetes bacterium GWB1_27_13
TTATTAGTTAAACTTAGCTGTCTTTTAGCATTTCTAAAGCATTTTTTGCAGATAGTCCCTCGTGAACCATTGCACAAGATATTTTAACAAATAGAGTCGGATTTTTATGTTGAAAAACATTTCTTCCAATAGAAAGTCCTTTAGCACCAGCTTTCATAGCCCCTTCTATCATAAGGAAAGTTTCTTCGTCGCTCATTTTACTACCGCCTGCTATTAATATAGGAGCAGGACATCCTTTTATAACTTCTTCAAAAGATTTTGGATCCCCTGTGTAGTTTGTTTTAACAAAATCAGCTCCAAGTTCAGCCCCAACTCTTGCAGCGATTTTAACAACTTCTAAATCTTTTTCATTTTCGATTTTTGGTCCTCTTGGATACATCATAGCAATTAATGGCATACCCCAGTAAGAACATTCTATGGCAATCTTACCAAAATCCGAAAGCATTTCAGACTCGTATTTATCACCAATATTAATATGAATAGAAACTCCATCAGCACCCATTCTCAAAGCATTTTTTACAGTGTTTACCAAAACTTTTCTGTTTGACTTTGGAGAAAGCGAAGTTGATGCCGAAAGGTGAAGAATAAGACCAACGTCTTTACCGTGGTGTCTGTGACCATAAAGAGGTAGACCGATATGCCCTATTACAGCATTCGCTCCTCCATCTGCAACCATATCAACGGTTTTACCCATATCAATCAACCCATCAATTGGACCCACACTAACACCGTGATCCATCGGCACAATTACCGTTTTATTAGTGTTTCTATTAATTATTCTTTCCATCCTAATAGATTTACCAACATTAACCATTTTAAACCCCCTATTTTATTTAAAAATATTATTCTAAAATTAATACTAATCTTAAATATAGATTTACCACAAATGTAATGAAGAAAAAACTTTCCAAACGTATTTTCTCGATGTACTATGTGGTTTTTATTTCTTAAACTAACTAAAATCAAGCAATTTGATATTAAATTGCGTTATATTACTCAACACTTCTAATATTGCCTCCACAAATTTTAATTAATTCACTAAAATTTGGGAATGTAACAGATGCTGCATCTGCGGTGTCAATTATTGTTTCTCCATTAAGACAAAGTCCTGCTAAAGATAAAGCCATAACGACTCTATGGTCTTTCCTTCCATTAACACTTGCTGGTTTTAAGTTTGATTTTCTTATTATAAGCCCATCTGGCAATTCTTCGATATTAGCACCCATCTTTGTAAGTTCTTCAAACATAACTTTGATTCTATCTGTTTCTTTTAGCCTTGCTTGAGGAACATTTAATAATTTGGTTTCACCTTCTGCAAAACAACCCGCCACAGCTAAGGCTGGGATTGCATCTGGTATTGAGTTTGCATCGACTTCAATACCTTTTAAGTTTCCACCTTCAATTGTAATTCCTTCTTTAGAATATGTAACTTTTGCACCCATATCCTCAATTATTTTTAGAACGAGTTTATCGCCTTGTGGGTCTGTCATGTCAAGATTTGTAATTGTGATTTTTCCACCTGAAATTGCAGCAAGTACAATAAAAAATGTTGCACTCGAAAAGTCAGCAGGGATTACCTGTGAAAAACTTTTATATTTTTGTCCACCTTTTATATAGAATGTTTTGTAATCTTGATTTTCATATTTGATGCCAAGTTTTGAAAGCCACCACAAAGTTATATCAACATAAGGTATTTCATTGAGTCTAATCATCTTAATTGTTGTATCATGTTCCATCAAAGGGCAGTTTATCAAAAGCGATGTAAGAAACTGGGAACTAACCCCGTCAAGTTTAGTAAAGCCACCTTTTGCAACACCTTTTACAATAGCAGGGGCTTTACCATTGTTTTTTGTTGTGGCTGCAAATCCACCGAGATTATTTATTGCAGAAATTACAGGCTCAACCAAACGATTTCTTATCTGTTCATCGCCAGTAAAAACTGTATAACCATCAATTAAAGCAGCCGTTCCTAAAGCGATTCTTAGAGTTGTGCCAGAGTTACCAACATCAATGATATTCTCTGGTAGTTGTGGTTTATTGGCAAGTCCATCGAGTGCAAAACCATCGTTTATTTTTTTTATTTTTAATCCAAACGCTTCACATGATTTTACTGCTGATGTTGCATCTTCTGAGATTAAAGGTTTTAAGACTTTACTTTCTCCATCTGCAAGGCTTGCAAAAAATAACGCTCTGATTGTGTGAGATTTTGAGCCTGGAATATCAATTGTTCCGTTTATTTTAGATTTATTAACAATAAATTTCATTTTTCTTCCTTATTTATAGATTTTTTTTCGTTTTTTTTATGTAGAAAATATAAACCAAAAGAAAGTGCAAAAATTGAAGCAGCAAGATAAAGCATATCAAGAGGAGTTTTATATTCCATCGATAAAACTCTTTGAAAGAAACTCACAACTAAAACCATAATTATTACATTTGTAATCTTATTTTTTAATTCATCAAGATTATTAATTTGTAATAGGTTATGATGTTTATCTCTTTTTGCAACATCTATTTGAGAAATAAATATTTCATATATACCAAAACTGAAAATCAGCAAAACTACTGCGATTAAATACATATCTACAGAGCCTATTACTGTCCCAACAACAGTTTCATAAAAATGTTCAATCTGTAAACCTTTGAGATAGTTTGAAATTGCGAATGATATGATATTTACAATATCGATACTTGCAATAATAAAAAGTAATAGAGAACTTGCAATTCCAAAAATTACAGCAAGCAAAACTACAAATCTTGTATTCCAAAGACTTCCTTCAAAAAGTCTTTCAATAAGACTTTGCTCTGCCTCTGTCTTTACTCTTTTGTGAATATTTTTATTTTCAAAGTTTTCTTTTTCCATCAAAAACCTCTTTTTGAATTTCCTTAATGATTTTACATAAAAAAAAGATTTTTATCAAGATGAAAGTAATAATTAATTAGTTTTTTAATTTTTTTTAATAAAAAAGAAATCCCTTGCTTTTTTTATTCTATTTATTATATAATTGGAATACGGATGGTAATAGATTATCTGATTGGCATTAAATTATTACAATTTTAACTAAAATATGGAGAATAAAATGCAAGATATATTAAAAATTGGGACATTC
Organism: Spirochaetes bacterium GWB1_27_13; assembly: GCA_001829125.1. GTDB lineage: Bacteria > Spirochaetota > GWE2-31-10 > GWE2-31-10 > MWDO01 > GWC1-27-15. The sequence continues at coordinate 3,108 of MIAN01000161.1, forward strand.
AACCTATATAACTTATCATTGCCTGATATTCAGTTTTATGAAGATAAATCTCCATATTCTAATGAAGAATACAATGAAAAAATAAATTGGATCAACAATCAACTAAAAACTATGAATTGTGATATTGTTGGTTTTCAAGAAATATTTCATGAAAAAGCTTTTACTGATGTGATAAAAAAAAGTGAAATTTATAAAAATGCTTATTATTGTGTGCAGGAAAGAGCAGATGAGAATAGATTTTTCCCTTCAGTTGGTTTAGTTTCAAAAAATCCTATTGAAAGTTATTGTTATATAGAAAATTTTCCAAAAGAAGTTCTCGAAAGGATTAATAATTTTTTTGGCAATTTCGACAGCAGTAATTTTAAGATTACAAAATTTTCAAGACCTATTCTAAAAGCTATAATAAAAATTAATGAGGTTGAATATACTTTTTTTGTAGTCCATCTCAAGTCAAAAAGAGCATTACTTGAAAATCAAAATCATTTTTTTGATGGAAGAGATTTTGCAATGGGGCAGGCTAAATCTAATATTGTAAGGACGTTAGAAGCAGTGGCATTTAGATATATTTTATGTGATGAAATGGAAAATAATTGCAAACCAGTTGTTGTTATGGGTGATTTTAATGATGAAATACATTCTGTTACTAATGAAATTGTGCTTGGAGTAGAAATAGACAGAAATGATTCTTACAAAAATAAAGTAAAAAAATGGGATCAACTTCTTTACAATCCATTCTTTATCACTCTTAGAAAAGGTGACATAAATCATAATTATTCACATATTTACAATGATTACCATTCACTACTTGATTACGTGCTTCTTTCTCAAGAATTTTTGGATGCAAATAAAAGGAGTGTTGGGTTTATTAAATATGCAAAAGTCCTAAATGATCACCTAATTAATGACGATTCACCCAAAAAAACAAAATCAGATCATGGGCAAGTAGTTGTTGGGATTGAATTAAAGACGCTTTAAATATTTTTACTCCATATCAACAGGATGAATGCACCAGTCTTTTTCTGGGTTAAATTCGATTGTTTCACCCTTAATATTTAAAAGAACTACTCTTGTTATATTTGCATTTGAAATTAACGCTTTGCATTGGTTACACACGATATTATGCCCAATAATGTAAATTGTCGCTTTATTTGTAGAATGCCCATTTCTTGCTGCAAGACTTATTGCGTTTGACTCAGCATGGCTTCCAACTGCCCTACATCTTTCGAGTTGCGTACCAGATAGAATGCTATTCTTATTTCTATAACAAAAACCAATTTCAAGACAATTCTTTTGATACTGAGGCGAACCATTGTAACCAGTACTAATAATATCTTTGTCTCTTACAATAACAGCTCCCACTTTATTTCTTAAACATGAAGATCGTTCTGCAACTACTTTTGCAATATCTAAAAAATATTCATCCCAACTTGGTCTTTGCATATTATTCCTTCCATAAACTATATTGAAATATTTCTGATTGGTCACAAATTCAAAAAGTTAAATATATTCACTATCTATAATTATATACAATTTAATCTGTGTCAATTAGTGACAATCTGACTAATCTGTGTTATAATTTGCATAAAGATAAATATTTTAATGAGTTATGTCAATAAAAAAATTAAAAATATTTTTTTGGAGTAATACTATCCATTGGAATAGTTTTGAGACTTTATAGACCTGTCAGATTTTTGAAACCTGACAGGTCTTTTTTTATTGATTTTACCCAAATTTTTTGATATATCTTATTTATAGACCTGACAGGTTTTTGAAACCTATCAGGGCTTTTTTACAAAGGGGTAGATTAAAAAGTTTTTAATTTGTCATAAATTGTAAAAATTAAATACAGTTATTGTATATATTTACATGATTTAATCTGGATCAATCCGCAACGATCCGATTAATCTGTGTTATAAATAGGACTAAAAAATGTTAGAAAATCTTGTTTTAGCATCAAATTCTCCAAGAAGAATGGAGTTACTGCGAACTTGCCAGATAAATTTTGAGATAACTAATCATAGTTTTGACGAGGACGCGGTTACTGAAAAAAATACTACTAAATTTGCCAAAATTCTTGCTTATGGAAAAGCGGCATCTGTTGCTAACCAAAAAGAATATTCTAATAAATTTGTACTTGGAGTTGATACAATTGTCGTTTATAAAAATAAAATACTTGGCAAACCAAAAGATAGTATTGAAGCCGAAAAAAATATTAGGATGCTTTCTGGTAAAACTCATAAAGTTATTTCTGGGATAGCGTTAGTAAATAACCAAAAAAATATTTCTTTGGTCACTCATCAAACTTCTTATGTCACTTTTGAAAAAATTAATGAAGAATTTATAAAATTCTATCTTGACAATATTCATTGGAAAGGTTACGCTGGGGGCTACGCAATACAAGGAATTTTTAGTTTGGTTGTAAAAAAAATTAAAGGTTCTTATACAAATATAGTAGGCTTGCCTATGGAAAAATTGTATGAGATGATAACCGAACTAAAAAGAACTTAAAATAAACCAAAAACATTTAATTGCTAATATAACAAAAATTTTTAGGTTTTTAAAAATCTAAAAAAGTTAAGTATGTTGCAGTATTTAATTACATAAATATAATATGTGTTAATTTGTGACAATCTGCTTAATTTATGTTATAGCAATGATATAAAAATGTATTTTGGCATGTACTGCACAAGCAGTATAAATCTTCCGGCTAAGCCGAGAAATATGGTGTTTTTTTACTCTGGTCTAAAAGAATTGCTGGGAGAGGTGTATCGTTTTGTTTTTTAAATTTTAAGGAGGAACAAATTGTCAGTTGTAACAATGAAGAGTCTTTTAGAATCTGGAGTTCATTTCGGACACCAGACAAAAAGATGGGACCCAAGAATGTCTCGTTTTATTTTCTCAGAGAGAAATGGTATTCACATTATTGATCTTCAAAAAACTATTGTAGAAATCAAAAAATGCTATGAATTGATTAGAAAAATCGTAAATTCAGGAAAACCAATACTATTCGTAGGAACAAAAAAACAAGCAAGAACATCTGTAAAAAGAGAAGCAGAAAGATGTAATCAATTCTATGTAAATAATAGATGGCTTGGTGGAATGCTTACTAACTTTTCAACAATCAAAAAATCTATTGCAAGATTGAAAAAGATTGATAAAATGGAAGTCGATGGAACATTCGAGTCTATTACAAAAAAAGAAAAACATTTACTTTTAAAAGAAAAAGAAAAGCTTGAAAAGAACCTTGCTGGTATTAAAGATATGAATGGTTTACCAGGAGCTTTATTTATCATAGATTCTAAAAAAGAAGCAATCGCTGTTGCTGAGGCTAAAAAACTTGGTATTCCAGTAGTTGCTATTGTTGATACAAATTGTAATCCAGATGTTGTTGATTTTCCAATTCCTGGAAATGATGATGCTATTAGAGCAATTAATTTATTTTGTTCTATTATATCAAACGCATGTCTTGATGCTGAAAATAAAACAACAACAAATCTTTTTAATGAAGCAGAAGAAGTTAATCTCGGTACAGAAATCATAGAAACATTCGACCAAACAAAAAAAGAAGATGCTAAAATAGAAGATGATGCCGAAGCTATTGGCACTAAGAAAAAAGAATCTAAAAAACCACCAAAAGTAAAAAAAGAAGGTAATGAATAATTAAGTAAATGAGGAGTTTAATTATATGGCTACTATATCAGCAGCAGAAGTAAAAAAATTAAAAGATTTAACAAATGCAGGTATGATGGATTGTAAAAAAGCTTTAGAAGAATCTGATGGAGATATGGATAAAGCTTTAAAGTTACTTAAAGAAAAAGGACTTGCTGATGCTAAAAAAAGAGGTGATAGAGAAACAAAAGAAGGCGGAGTTTATATAAAAGCAGATGGAAGTAAAGTTGCTATGATTTTACTTGGTTGTGAAACAGACTTCGTTTCTGGTAATGACCTCTTTAAAGCCGCAAAAGATAAAATTTTAGACGGAGTTTTATCAACAGGTTCTGAAGACGCTAATAAATATCAAGACAATGTTCAAGATGTAATTTCTCAAACAAAAGAAAATATTGAGTTAAAAAAAGTTAGATTTATTGAATTAAAAGACAATCAATATGCAGCAACTTATATTCATGGTAATAATAAAATTGGTGTTGCAGTTGTTTTTGAACTTGGTAATTCTTCTTTAAAAACCAATGGAGATTTTAAAGATGCAGCACAAAATGTTGCATTACATATTGCAGCTTGCAGTCCTTTCTATACTTCATCAAATGAAGTTCCTGCAAAAGAAATTGATGAACAAAAAGAAATATTCTTAAAACAAATGGAAAGTGACAATAAACCTGCAAATATTAAAGAAAACATTATTAAAGGTAAAATTGCAAAGCATCTTGCAGAAATTTGTCTTTTAGACCAAAAATATGTAAAAGATGATAAAGTTTCTATCCAAAAATATATTGAAGATACTGCAAAAAAACTTGGTAGTGACATCAAGATTGTAAAATTCTTTAGAGATATGGTTGGAGCTTAATTATGACAAAAAACAGGTATTTACTTAAGCTTTCTGGAGAAGTTTTAAAAGGGAGTCAATCCTCTGGTATATCTTTTTCTACGCTTGATAATACCTGTAAAAGACTTTCTAACATTATCAAAAAAGGTGATGTAGAATTGGGTTTTGTTGTAGGTGGCGGAAATATTTTTAGAGGTGGTCGTGGCGTTGTAGAAGGTTACGATAGACTTCTTGGCGATCAGGTTGGAATGATGGCAACTGTAATAAATGGTCTTTCTTTAGTTGAAAGGTTAAGGTATTATGGGGTTAAAACCATAATCCAATCTGGCGTTAAAATTGATGGAGTTGTAGATTTATTTGATAAAGATCAAGTTGAAAAGACTTTTAGCGAGGGTGGGGCAGTTGTTTTTTGTGGTGGAATAGGAAATCCTTATTTTTCGACTGATACAACAGCAGTCCTAAGAGCTTTACAGATAAATGCAACAGCAGTTTTTAAAGCAACCAAAGTTGATGGGATTTATGATAAAGACCCAGAAAAATTTAGCGACGCAAAAAAATATAATGAGATAAAATTTGGGGAAATTATTTCAAATAATCTTGAAGTTATGGACTTAACGGCTATCTTAATGATGAAAAAAAACAATCTTAAACTTATGGTATTTAATATGACCACAGAAGGTGTATTAGAAGATGCGTGTCATGGTAAGGAATTAGGAACAATAGTTAAGGAGTAAATTATGATTGAAGAAATAAAAAAGAGTTTTCAAGAAAAGGCAAAAAAATCAATTGTTGCCTTTGGAGACCAATTAAAAAAAGTTAGAACTGGTAGAGCTACTGCTAATTTATTAGACCCAGTTATTGTTGATTATTATGGAACAGCAACTCCATTAGCTCAAGTTGCATCAATTTCTGTTCCAGAAGCAAGATTGATAGTTATTCAACCTTGGGATAAAGGAATGGTTAGAAATATTGAAAAAGCTATACAAAAAGCAGAACTTGGTTTTAATCCAGCAAGTGATGGCAATGTAATAAGAGTTTCAATACCAGCATTAACACAAGAAACAAGACTCGAAATTGTTAAAGATGCAAAAAATATTGCAGAACAAGCAAGAATAAGCATTAGAAATTTAAGACGAGATTCTAATGATTTTACAAAAAAGGCTTTAAAAGACCATAAAATAACAGAAGATCAAGAAAAACAATGTCTTGATGATGTTCAAAAATTGACAGATAATTTTATAAAAGAAATAAATACAATATTTGAAAAAAAGGAAAAAGAAATACTTGAAATCTAATATTGAAAACCAATTAAAACATATTTCATTTATTATGGACGGCAATGGTAGATGGGCAAAGAAAAGAAATCTACCACGAACTGCTGGACATAGTGCAGGCGTACAGAAAGCAAAAGAAGTTGTTCTTCTAATTAAAGAATTAGGGATTCCTTTTGTCTCTCTGTACACCTTTTCAAAAGAAAACTGGAAACGCTCGATGGATGAGGTCTCTTTTTTGATGGGGCTTATTGTAAAACATCTTGAGGAAGAGTTTGATTTTTATATAAGAAATAAAATAAGGATTAGACATCTTGGTGATAAAGAAGGCTTACCAGAAAAAGTTGTTAAGGCAATAGAAAGAGTAGAAAAAGAGTCTAAGGATTTTACAGCTCTAACAGTTTTACTTGCAATAAATTATTCTGGTAAATACGATATAACACAAGCAATAAATAAGATTTTAAACGAAAAAAAAGAATCTGTTACAGAAGAAGATGTTGAAAAATATTTATTAACAAAAGATATTCCAGACCCAGAGCTAATAATTAGAACATCTGGTGAGTTTAGAGTAAGTAATTATTTTTTATGGCAGGCTGCGTATTCTGAGTTTTATGTTACACAGACCCTTTGGCCAGATTTAAAAAAAGAAGATATAACTTTAGCAATAGATAGTTTTAAAAGTAGAGATAGAAGATTTGGGGGAGTAAAGGATGAGTAATTTTGCAAAAAGACTAATTTTGACTTTGGTTTGTGTGCCACTTGTAATTTTTAGTTTCTTTTGGCCCTCAGATTCTCATATTATTATTATTTTATTGTTTGGAATTTTAGTTCCAATACTTGGTAGTTATGAAATTAATTCTTTAATTATTCATAAAGGTATAAAAATAAGAAAATTTTACCTACCTGTAATAAATTTTTCAATTTATGTTTTTGCTTATTTTTATGCTAATAATATTTTTAATATTCAAAAATTTAAACCCTTATGGATTGTGTTTTCGTTGTGTGTTGTTGTTGTTTTTTCTTCAATATATGCAAGGGATATTTTTGCAAAAAATTTAACGAAATCGTTTGAAAAAATGTCAAATACTTTATTTGGGATACTTTATATAGGAATTCCATCGTTTTTATTGCCTTTTATCTTCAATGTAAGCTTAAATCCACAAAATCCAGCACCAATTTTTTATAATATTGAATCTAAAGGAACTTTAACTGGTTCTTTTTTAGCGGTTTATTTTATAGTTGTTGTTTGGTCTAACGATATTTTTGCATATATTTTTGGAATGAATTTTGGGCGAAAAAATATAATTGGACTTACGGCAAGTCCAAACAAATCATGGGCTGGCTACATAGGTGCTTATTTTTCAACATTTGTTTTTGTTTTTATATTTTACTTTTTGTTTAATAAATTTTTGGGATTACCTGTATGGCTTTATTTTGTATTTCCAGCTGTAAGTGGTTTTTTAACTCCTATTGGAGACCTTGCAGAATCTGTTTTTAAACGCTCTGCAAATGTTAAAGATTCAGGCGATATAATCATGGGTAGGGGTGGAATACTTGATTCTGTTGATACGATTTTATATGTGTACCCTATATATTTCTTATTAGTTCAACTTTATTTTGCATTTTCAAAATTATGAAAAATATATCTATACTCGGTGTAACAGGTTCGATTGGCAAATCGACTCTAAAAATTATTGACAACTTTTCAGATGAATTAAACTTAATTGCAATATCTGTAAATAGGCAAATCAGAGAATTATTATCCATAATCGATAAATATAAACCAAAATACGCAGTTGTTTTTAATGAACACGAAATGCAAAGTTTTTTTAACTCAAAAGAGACTGTTTATAATGGAGTGTCAATTTATTCGGGTAACAAGGGTTTAGAAAAAGTTTGTTCTGATAGAGAAAATGATTTAATTTTAAATGGAATCTCTGGTAAGGCAGGACTTATTCCATCATTAAAAATAGTAGAAAATGGAATAGATTTAGCCTTAGCAAATAAAGAAAGTATGGTTTGTGCTGGTAAAATCTTAAATACTCTTTCTCAAAAAAATAATTGTAAAATAATACCGGTTGACTCTGAGCATAGTGCGGTATTCCAACTTTTGCAAAATCACGATAAAGAGAGTGTTAAAAATATATACCTAACTGCCTCTGGTGGACCATTTTGGAGGTTAGATAAAAATAGATGGGGTGAAATTACAATTGAGGACGCTCTAAACCATCCAACTTGGAAAATGGGTACCAAAATAACGATTGACTCAGCAACAATGGCAAATAAAGGGCTTGAAGTTATTGAGGCAAATGAGTTATTTGGCTTTGATTATAGTCAAATTAAGGTGCTGATTCATCCTCAGTCTCTAATACATTCGATGATAGAATGTGTTGATGGTGAACTTTATGCTCAAATTGGACCTAAAGATATGTCCTTACCTATAATGAATGCTATTTTTTATCCAAAATTTAAGAATAACGCTTTTAATAACTTAGATTTTTCAAAAGCCATCAATTTAGAACTAATACCTGTTGATTTTGATAAATTTAAGATGTTAAGTCTCGCTTATCATTGCGGTAAAAAAGGTGGAATGTTTCCTACATTCTACAATACAGTAAATGAGTTACTTGTGGAATTATTTTTGGCAGGCAGGATTTCATTTTTAAAAATAGAAACCTATACAGAAAAAGGACTCGAAATTTTTGAAAAAAATAATAATATTGATAAAAAAACAATTTCAATTGAAAATATAAAATTGATAGAAAAAGAAAGCGAACGAATTATAAATGAAATAATGGGAAATGTATAGAAATTTTCATAAAAACCAGTGTAATCTGTGTTAATCTAACTAAATCTGTGTTAATCAGTGTTATGAGGAATATTATGATTTTTGAAATTACGATGTTAATTTGTTTTGGGGCTTCATGGCCTTTTGCGATTTTTAAAACTCTAAAAACAAAGACAGTTAAAGGTATAAGCCCACTTTTTTATATTCTTGTGTTTATTGGCTATATTAGTGGAATAATTTACAAGCTACTATATTCTTTTAATTATGCAATTTGGTTTTATATTGCAAATGGAATTATGGTTTTATTTCAAATTATTCTATTTTTTTATTATAGCTATAAAGAAAAGAAAAATATGCCGCCAAGTTGGGTATAGGGGTTGACTTAAACCAATAAAAATTATACCATTTTCCACCAATTATTACTCTTAACCTTTTTGACAAATTTAAAATTTTTTAGTATAATGTCTATCAGAAAAATAGGCATTTAACCTTTTCTTTACTACAAAAAAAATTAAGGACTTTGATTTGAAACAATTTATATTTTTGATCTTTATTATTACAATAATTTTTTCATGTTCAAATATTAAAAAAAATGGGTTTCTCAAAACAGAAACACCAAATTTATATGATATTGATTATGATAGTTTTTATTCAGATTTTAAAGAAAACGAGGATATTGTGTTTTCTTTTGTAGAAAAGCCTCAATTTTTCAATCCTTATAGAGTAAGCAATAAAGTAGAGAATTTTGTTAGAAACGCTTTATTTTCTACGCTTTTTTACTTAAATCCCAAAGATAATACTCCAAAAGAGAATATTATAAAGAAATTTGATGTTAGTTCAGATAGATTAACATATATTTTTACAATTCTTCCTGATGTAAGATTTTCTGATGGTCAGTTACTTACAACAGCAGATGTTGTTTCTTCATTATCATTAGTTAAAACAATTCTAAAAGATTCTAATTATTACAAAGGATTTTTTTTAAATAATACAAATTTAAATTTTGAAATTATATCTCCTGTTAAGTTTAATTTAATTTTGGATAAACCTAATGAAAACATTCTTTATATGCTTTCTATTTTTCCTATAATAAAAAAAGAGACTGCTGATTTAATTTCTTTGGATGTCGAAAAATTTATTTCAATATGGAATGACCCAAAATATTTAATTGGTACTGGTCCTTATGTGTTGAATAAATATAATGATTCAATATTAAATTTAGAAAAGAATAAATTCTATTTTAAGAAGGATAAAAATAATAGACAATTGCCCTATACCAATAAAATTAGCATTAATATTACCGAAAACAGCAATTTAGAAATAATAGACTTTATAAATAATGGCTCTGATATTATGGAATTATCAACTAAAGATTTTAATACTTTATATGAATATTATGCTAAAGACGATAAAATAAAATTTGTTGATGCTGGTTTTGATTCAAAAAAATGCTTTTTAGTTTATAATACTTTAAAAACATATTTAAAAGATAAAAATTTGAGAGAATATATTGTTAATTCTATATTAACTGATTTTAATAATAATAATTATACTTTAAGTCTCTCTATTTTTAAGTTTAACAATAAGTTAAAAACATCTGATTATACTTTTTATGATTCTAATAATGATGGTGTTATAGAGGGCAAGGATAAAAATCCAATCGTCCTAAATTTAATTGCACCAGAGGAAAATGGAGAACTTGTAAATAATCAGGATGAGATTTCAAAGATTTTGCAGAAACAAAAAATTAGTATTAAGGCTGAAGTTTTTCCTTATTATAAATATTTGGAAAAATTATTTTATAAGAAAGATTTTGATATTGCCTTAGTTTCTTATGATTTTGATTTTTCTTTAGTACAAGCAAACAATTTAATCAATGATTCAAATTTTAATTTTTTTCAATTTTCTGAGAATGAAGAAGTTAAAAATAAAATACTTAGTCTTTATAATACCACTATATTACAAAAAGATTATCAAAAACAACAACAAAATTTATCTGAAATTGCAGATTTAATTGAACAAGACTTTCAATTATCACCAGTTTTAATTAAAAAAATCTATTATATTATGAATAATGATATTTTTAATCTAAAAATAAATAACTACTCACAAAAAGAAATAAATCTAACGACTTTAGAGCATATAGTTAAAATTGTGAAGAAGTAAATGTTTAATTTTTATTGAAAATTTTATTTATTTTTTCTAATCTCTTTGATGAAATCGAGATCAAAATTTTAATTTTTTATATCTAAAATAATTTATTCGCTAAATCTATTAATTGATGACGAATATGGAGAAGTTTCTATACAGATAATATTTTGGTCATTAGTGGTGTATTTTATACAGGCTATATTTTTTGATAATAACATTTCTCTTGATTTTTTATTTTATATTTTACTTGGCGTTGGAATGTTTTATTCTCATAAAGAAATAAAAGAGCCTATAAATTGACAATTAGGATTCTCACTTAAGAAGTTTTGAAAGCCATTTGAAGAAAGAGCCGAAAGTGGAACCACCGTAATTATTTTTGAATGATTTTACAGCATCACTTATTTTTATTTTTTGTCCAAACTTGTTTTTTAATTCGTCCCAGTGTCTAATGATCCAGACATATAAATCTGCTTCTGTTCTTCCTGGAAAATAAAATAAAATTCGATCTTCTTCTATTTCTTTGATTATTGGTAAAAACAGATTGTCATACCAGCTTAGTAATGCCTCGTCAAAACTAACGCTTTCTTTTTTATCAATTCCAAGAAAATATTGGTGACCGTTTATATGAGTAAGGAGTGTATCAAACAGTCCTGTTGTGGTAAAATTAATCATTGAAACATCTCTTAGTTCTGAAAGATTTGTCATTTCCAAGAAATTTTTTCGTTCATTTTCTATTAGAATTTTTACTAAGTCTTCTTTTGTCATGTCTGGATTTATTTCAATATCGGTGTAAATTTCTGTTACTTCTGCATCGATAAATTCCATTCCCTGTCTTTTTGCAACTGATACTCTGTGGTTTCCATCTCTAACAAAATACGCTTTGCCGAGTTGATATAATTGTATCGGTGGTAGAATAACATCTTTATAATGAGCCTCGTCAACCCTTTGCCATCTCTCTCTTAATATTCTTCTTTTTGGAAGGAATTTTTTGTTAAAATCATTATATCTTCCTTCACTTCCAACTATATCATCGATCAAAACAAACTGCATTCCTTTATAAGATTGGTTTTTAATTTTAACGAATTTCATAATTTCACTAAAAGAAAGTAAAGAATCTTTTTCTCCTTGAAATCGGTCAAATATTCTACTTATCATAGCTTCGAAATAAGCCCTATCAAAATCTTCTTTTGTTTTTTCTTTTATTGACATATCACTTATATTCATACTGCTCATTAAAAATTTCCCCTCAGTATATACCAAAACTAAATTTTTGTACGCATAAAACCAGAACAATTTACTACTTTAGTTCCATTGTATTCTCTAATTCTATTTTCATTTCTATCGTAAATGTGAATATGACCATGTAAGAATAATTTTGGTTTAAATAACTTTATAAATAAATTAAAAGCTTTCAATCCTATATGGCATGGGTCTTTTTGATCTCCAACACCAAAAGGGGCGGAATGTGACACAAAAATATCAATAAATCTACCATATCTAATTTTATTATATATTAATCTTGGGAGTATTTTTAGGAGTCTGAAATAAACTTCCCATTGTTTATATTGAAATGGTCCACCATTATACCATATAGAGCCTTGAAAACCTGTAATTAAAAGCCCTTCGTAATTATGAACTTTTAAATGTAGATTTTTAAAACAGCTTGGCATATCTAAAGCCGTTTGTCCCAAAGGAGTTTTTGATATTCTACTTCTTCCAACATGATTACCTACAACAAAGTATAATGGTTTATTTAATTCACTCATTATAAAATCAAGATAGCTTGAAGAAATATCTCCGCAACTTATTATAATATCAACACCAGCCATCCTATATTTTAATTGTTCCGAATAAATTAGTGGATCAATCCAATCAGAAACTCCAAGAATGTCCATTTTTTCCTCATATACCAAAAGTTTTTGGTTTGTCACAATTTATAGACTATAAATTAATGACAATTTGAACAATTGTCATTATAAAAGTTAAGTAGTGTTATTATTTATAGTTACACAATTTAATCCGTGTCAATCCGATTAATCTGTGTTATAAAATTATATTTTATCACTACATTCTTTGCAACATATAACTTTTTTATTTTTTACAATTTCACTTATTGGAAAATAATTTCCACAAACAAGACAAACAAAATACTCGCTATAACAATCTTCCGAGCAGTATAATGCTTCTTTATTTTCTTCTGTAATTTCAAAATAATTTCCACAAGAAATACATCTTCTATACTGCATTAAATTTTACCTCTATACTTTTTAGTTTGTCAAAAATTCTAAAAGTTAAATATAGTTACTGCATATAGTTACACAATTTAATCTATCTTAATTTGAGACAATCTGATTAATCAGTGTTATATATAAATATTTTAACTTTTTAAATAATTAAAGTCAAGAGCTGGTTAATATGGGTGTAAAATTTATTTTTTTTAATAAAATAATTATTTGATCAAAGAGTTTTATGAAAAAAATATAAAATTAGAAATAAAAAGATAAATATTGTCAAAAAGTTATAGTTTTTTTATATTTTACATTTATAAATTAATAAATTTTTAAACTATTTTTATATTTTTAAAACTCTTATGAATAATAGCACATCAAAAGAGTTTTTATTTAGTAACTTTTGAAATGTTTGGAGAGGGTTTTTTAGTATGCCATATGCAGGAAATTTGTAAATACGGTTTTATGAGGGAGAATGAATTTCGTAAAAAATTCACTCTCTACTCAAATTAAGATTTTCTATTTGGTGTAAAAT
>MIAN01000162.1 GCA_001829125.1 Spirochaetes bacterium GWB1_27_13
AATTATATAAACTTCATCCCATTTTTGAGAAAGAATATTTTTTTGTTTGTCCTCTGCTATGATTTTTAGTTTTTCAAAAATGTTTAAGATTATTTTGAGATTTGTTTTATATTTTGAAACAGTATCGTTAGGCACCATCCTTGGTCTCCCTTCTTTTTTATAACACAAATTAACACTGATTGACTGTGGATAACCACTGACTATAATCCGTGTCAATCTGTGTTATAGAATTATATATAAAATGTCGGAATATTAAAATTTTACTTTAGAAAATTTATTAAATTATCTGTAAATACAAAATAAAAAAATCAGAAATTAGCCTATTCTCTTAAATAAAAAAACTATATAAAGTTAATTTATTAAATAAAAACAAATTAGCAATCACTAATTATAAATTTTTTAATTTGAAATATAGTAATTTATATTATTTAAATAAAGAGTGTATGAAAAAAAATACATATATTTATTATTTTTTTATATTTTTTTTAAATAAATTTGACATAACTATTGATTTTATACTAAGATAAGTTTTATAATAAAACATGGTATGTTAATTGCTTAAATTTTATTAAATTAAAGGAGGCTTTTATGAGCAATAAAAAAACGATCTTTATTATGTTTTTGATTTTGGTATTAGGATTTTTTGCTTTTGGAAAAACCACTAAAGCAAATGAACTAAGGTTTCAACTTGGATTTGGAGGTTTTATAAGCACCTCTAATTTACTCGGTTTAATCGAGAATGCTAAAATGATTGATGCTATTCAAAAACAACAGGATCAAAAATTGATTGGTTTAACAGATAGCCAAAACAAAGATTTTAGTAATATCTCAAGGGCTATGCAAACTTCTATGATTGTTGCCAATATTATTGGTGGTATGGAATACGGTCTAAAAATGAGAATCTTGTGGCATATTTTAATTTCTGACATTGACTTTGCCCTTCTACCTTTTGATGGGTCTTACAATGGTAGACTTGATATGTTACTTAACTTTAACGCAGGTATTAGAGCACCTTTCTTTCTTATGCCTTTTGTTATGATTGGTTTTACTAGTGTTTTTAGCTTTTATGCTCCAGAAGATTACACAAACCCAGACTCATGGAAAGACAGAGCTTGGGGAGCTTACAAAAACTTTATATTTAGACCTGGTCTGAATATTACTGCTGGTTTTGGTTTAAAATTCAAAGGATTTTCAGTAGAAGGCTACTACAAATTTACAATTAAAGATTTTGAAGAATTTAGAGGTTTCTACAATCAATTAGTTGATACACTTCAAAGATCGCCTGCTGATGCTGTTGGTGGAATATTGGCTTATCAAAGTAGATTTGGTGTTTCTTTAGTATGGTATTTATTCTAAGATTGAAAACCAAAATTTAGGTTTAATTAAAACAGGGGGCTAAAATGCCCTTTGTTTTTAAAAAAAAATAATGATTTAATTAAAAAATATTGAAAAAATTTGAAAATAGCTTTATAATAATATAAATGATAAATATAGAAAAAATAAAACAAGATTACGAAAATTTATCCTCAAAAAATTATACGAGGCTTTTACCATTACAAAAGATAATAACTTTAGAAACAGCCAAAGAAGAAATTATAGATCGTTTTCTATCAAAAATAGAAAAAATTGACAATAACTTTGAGATTGTATCTACGGAAAATTTTAAACTTGATGATGTTATTAGTCAGGCGAAAAAAAAATTTGGTCCACTAAATTTTTTTGATAAGTCTATTGATAATGGGAAAATAAACATTGATATTGCTTTTAATTTTTCTTTGATAAGTATTTATTATCTAAATGAAAAATTAAAATATAGGGTTACTATATTTTGGGATGTTTAGGAGCGTTTTATGGGTAGACCAATGATTTTATCTATGAGCGGCTGGTATCCGTCAACAAAACAATCTTGTATTAAAGAAATAGAAAGCTTTATTAACGAACAAAACATTGACATAAAAAATTGTATTTCTACAATAGTACCTCATGCTGGTTGGTATTTTTGTGGTAAACTCTCTATAAATTGTATTAGAATTTTAAGAGAAAAGTCAACTGATATAAAAAATGTTTTTATATTTGGTGGACACCTTTCTACGCATAGTAAACCAATTCTTGAAACATTTGATTACGCAGAAACACCTCTTGGGGAATTAATAAATAATAAAGAAGTATTAAAATTTTTAAGTTCAAATAAAGAAATTGAAAAGTTAGAATTTGTTCCAGACAACACAATAGAAGTATTACTACCAATTGTAAAATACTTTTTTAAAGATACTCAGATCACTGCGATTTATTTACCTCCAAACAACAATACAATTAAATTTGTAGAAGACTTATATGATAATTTTGGAAAAAATTCTGTTTTTATAGGCTCCACAGATTTAACTCATTATGGACCAAACTATGATTTTTATCATAGTGACAAAAATATTCCACCTATTGATTGGGTAAGAAATGTAAATGACAAAAACTATGTTGATTTATTGTTAAATGTTGAAGATAAAAAAGGATTAGAATATGCACTAAAAAACAAGTCTGCATGTTCATCAGGAGCTGCTCTTGGTGCTGTTACTGTTGCCAGAAAAAATAACATTACAAAAGGTAATCTTTTATCTTACAGCACAAGCTATGATCTACATAAAGACAAAAGTTTTGTTGGATATGCAGGCATAATTTATTAAACAAAAATTCCAAACATCAAATAATTATAACCCGTAATTTCTACCCAACAATATCAATTCTCTGCCCAAGTTGTGGATTTTTTAGTACTTGTTCTGTATTTTCCTCAGATTCTTCGTTTTCTTCTTGATTTGTATTTGATTTTACTTTCTTTTTTTGATTTTTAGGATTGTTATTTTTCTCTTCATCTTTTATTTTACCAGGACCTTCAGAAAGGTCTTTTGTTATTGGAATATCGTCAGCTTCATTTTCACTTTCTTTATGAATTAAATTAGCTAATTGTGATTCTTTCAGTTCTTCACTTTCTTTTATATTTGAAACGCTTTTTCCAACTTGATTTATGTGAGAAAAATTCGTTTGAAGGTCTAAAGGATTTATTGGCATTATCTTCTTCCTTCTTTTTCTTCCTCCGCATAAGGAGCAACATTAATTTCTGTTCCTTGTATATAAAAAGAAACTTTTTTGTATTCTGTTTTTATTTCAAGGAAAGCATTTTTTATATAAAGTTTAACACCAGGATAAACAATTTTTGAACCAATAACTTTAGCACTACTTTTAAGTTGAGCAAGATATTTTTCAATCTCTTCAATTTCTTCTTCTGCTTGTTTTATAATTTGTAATAATTTATTAGCTTGTTCTTGTAATTTCAAATAAATTTCTTCTTTTTCTGCAGGTAGGTAACCAACTTTTGCTATTGCATCCCTTACTTTTTTCTTTTCTTCCTGACTCAAGTCTTCTTTTAAAAGAAAATTAACACCTTCCTCATCTTTCTCATAATAAGAAAGCATTATTTTTTTATCTTCATCAGAAAGCCTTTTTAATATAGCAGAAAACGAAGTTACCTCAATAACTTGATTTATAAGTTTATTTGCTTTTCTTAAATTTTCAAGATTTGCTATATTCGCATCAAGAGGTTCTTTTTCTTTGTATGCTTTGTCTCTTTCTTCGTTTAATTCTTCAAGTCTTTGCCTCTTTTTAGGGTCTATTCCAACTTCAATTATTGTAAAAACATTTGCATTGGAACCAAGTGTTTTTGATTTTACAAGTTCGCCAGACCTTAACCTTCCTCCAACGATAGTTCCTCTTTTACCAACGCAAGTAATTTCTTTTGTTGCATCAATATAAGAGTTCATAATACCATCTTGTACATAAACCCCTTCATAAGCATCAACTTTTTTTGCATTTTCAATAAATTTTGCGTAAACACTCTTCCCTGCCCTAATTGTCCCTTCAGCTTTACCCATAAACCCTTGACTTATGATAATATCACCATCAGCTTCGAGTACACATTTTCCAACACTTCCATGAACTTCTATATTTGCAGATGCTTTTACACTAAATCCATCCTCAACATTCCCTTGAACAACAACAGTTCCCAAAAATGTAACATTTCCAGTCTTTAAGTTTACATCTCCTGCAACAGTATAAATTTCTTCGACTGTTACTTTACCAGCAAAAAGCATTACCTGACCATTTTTTTCTGCTATTATACTTAATCCATCGTCTGTCAAATGAGTATTTTTACCAGCAACTAAAGAGCAATCTTTACCTTCTTTTGGCATAATTAGTTTGTTAGTTACAGTTCTGCCAGATTCTCCTCTGGTGGAAGGTTCTTTATTTGCCAATATTTGCCCTGCAACAACATTTTGGATTATATTTAAATTTTTAAAATCAACTTTTCCATCTTCTTCTGTCAAATGAATTTCATCTTTATTTACATTAAAATTATAATGAACTTCAGCATCTTGACCATTTTTAACTTTAATTCCTTCGGCTATTAGAATAGGTTCATTATACTGAGGGTAATCAATTAGTTTATTTAAAATATCAGTTTTTATACCAACAACAACTCCATTACTCTTGAGAATGTTATTTATATCATCATTTTCCAAATCAAAACCGCCAGTTTTTGGAGGTGTCAAAATTAGAAAAGCTTTCATTTCGTCAGAACTTATTTGAACTGATGCAGTGGAATCATTAACTACATTTATTGGAAGTTCACCAATTCTACAATATTCAGCAGAAGCATATTTTATAATTTTTTTTATTAAATCTTTATCAAAATTCTGTAAACCTCTTGTACTTACTATATTATATACTTCTGATTCTGAAATTGGTTTGCCACTGCCTACAGGGGGTGTAATTTTTAATAAAACACCTTTTGAAACAACTCTAAGAAATGCTTCGCCATCTTTATCTTTGATATTTTCTTCAATATCAAGTCCAAGTTCTTCAGCATCTTCAAAATTTTCTGTTTCAAAAGATTGAAATGCATCCAATACAGACCTTGATTTATAAACTTTTATCTTAAAATCTTTTTTACCAACACCTAAAATGCCTTTACTTCCAAAACTTTCTATTTCATAATCAAGTTCTGCAAGACTTACACCAAGTTGGGAAGCTGCTGACTGTAACACTTCTTCCAAAGAACTGCCACTAACCTCAACGCTAGAAATGTTGTTTTCTTCTTCAAGTATTTTTTTTAGAATTTCTTTAAGCTTTTTCATAAAATCTCTATTATAACATGATAGTCTACTAAATTTCGTAATATTTAATATATATTTTAAATTTTATAATGATAATTTGAACAATTGTCATTATAAAATTAATAAATTCCTTCTTTAATTTCAGCAAGTTTAGCCTTTAATCTTATAATAGCCTTTGTATGTAATTGACTTACTCTTGATTCTGTAACTTCCAAAACTTCACCTATTTCTTTTAAAGTCAAATCCTCATAATAGTATAACACAAGGACTTTTTTTTCTT
Organism: Spirochaetes bacterium GWB1_27_13; assembly: GCA_001829125.1. GTDB lineage: Bacteria > Spirochaetota > GWE2-31-10 > GWE2-31-10 > MWDO01 > GWC1-27-15. The sequence continues at coordinate 5,443 of MIAN01000162.1, forward strand.
TATCAGGCAATTCGTTTATTGCTTTTACAATTAAGTCTTTTACAGCTTCTCTTTCAACAGAAACATCTGGATTTAATGTATTTGGACTTTCTATTGTATCCATTATTGATATTTTGTCATTATCATCCCCAGAATACCATGTATCACTCAAAGACAACAAAGAAGTACTTGATATTTTAGTCATAGAAGAATAAAACTCTCTAATGTCAACATTGAGTTGTTCTGCTATTTCTTGATCAGTTGCAACTTTCCCTGTTCTTGCTTCAATTGTATTTATTGCAAGCTCAATTTCTTTTGCTATTTGCCTTACAGACCTTGGCACCCAGTCAATAGCTCTAAGTTCATCATAAATAGAGCCTCTTATACGAGTTACTGCATAAGTTTTAAATTTTACGTTTTTCTCAGGATCAAATTTTTCTATTGCATCAATCAAACCAAAAACGCCAAATCCAACCAAATCATCGTATTCTATATTGCCTGGTTTTCCCATTGCAACTTTTCCAGCGACATATTTTACAAGAGGTGCATATTGTTTAATTAAAAAATCTCTTATTTTTGGCTCTTTTGTTTTTTTATATAAAACCCATAATTCTTCTTCTGATTTATTATCAAAAAAATTATCAGTACCCACTGTTATCCTCCCAAAAATTTAACCCCAACTTAATATCTTGTTATCAAAAGTAATAATATTATTATTATACATATTAACACACCACCAATTAACCAGAAATACTTAAAGAAAAAATTTTTCTTTTTTTCTGGTTTTTCTTCAAATAAACTTTCTTTTTTTGCTACTCTAACTTTTATATCTTCACCATAATAAGCTTGTCCATAAATGCCTGGTCCAAATTCAACTTTTATCAAAATCCCTTGATCCGTTACTTTTATATCCTTTAGTTCTGCAAAGACTGTTTTTCTTTCCAAAGTTGTAAGGTCTTTTGCACCAAGTAAAGTTGATATATATTCAGCAACTGGTCTATCGTCTTTAATTTTTACACCAACTAAATCACCTATTTGTAATTGGCTAATTTCCACCCCTTCAATAGGAGCTAATTCTAATTCTATATCAACTAAAAGAATTTGTTCATTTTCTTTTTCTTTTTTCTTTTCTTGCTGTTTAGATTGCTGTTCTTTGTCAAAGCCATCTATCTCTGGATTTTCACCTTTATTAAGTTCAAAAATATCTGTTCTTTCAACCTTTATTTTTACAGCAACATTAACATCACCAGTTATATTTACCAAAATATCACTAAAAAAATCCTTCAAAATTTTATCATCAATATCTTTTTTTAAAGATAATTTTCCTTCAAAAAAAGCTAGTGTACGAGGAGACTTAACATTTTCAAAAAATTTATTTTGAGAATCAACTTCTGTAATATTTTTTCTTGAATAATCAAGTATATTCTTAAAAAATATATGCCATTGTTGATCAAAATCAAACTCTATTGCAGATTTATCTTCTTTTTTTATTACAATATGTGCTTTATCAATTACTTTATTCTTACTATTGTAAAAAATAATAAAACTACCATAAATTTTAAGAGTTTGAGCAATAAATTTACCTCTAATAATAAATATATTTTTATCAACTGATTTTATGATATTAACAGCACCATCAATATCGCCACTTGTAAATTTTAACAATAGTTTAGCTAAAGAAATATCACATCCAGTTTCTTTTTGTAACTGTATTACCTTCTGGTCAGACATTTATGAGTCTCCTAAAAAGTTTCCTGTATATATTATATATCTATTCATCTTTGTTCATCTTTGTTTTAATCGCTTTTGCTAATTCTTCTGGAGAAGCATCAAAGCCAAGTACATCTTTTATGTTTCTTTGACCACTGTCTCCACTAGAGCTAATATTACCAAAACCAGTTGTATCACCGGCATTAAAATCACTAACGCCACTATCTATGGATTCATCAAATTTGTTATCAGAAGATATTGAACTAAAACCACCACCGTCATCAGATGTAGTTATATTTTCTTCATCTTGATTAAAATTAGATGAATTAGAATTAAGTAAACTATCTCCTGAGCCTTCTTCCTCATCGCCAACAACAAAATCAACTTTATTATCTGATGGGTTTTCTGTATTATCCTTTGGTGTCTGTGTGCTAAAATCAATTTTTAAAATATCCTTTAAAAAGAATATTACGCCAAATAAAAGTCCAAAAACAATCAATCCACTTATTAAGGATCTCACAATTAATACCGAAAAAGAATTACCATTTAGAATATTCATAAAGAAGATAATTATAAAAATTATTATACTTCCAATTAAAGGAATCTTAATATCCATTAAATATATCCAAAAGTTTTGATTTTGTCAAAAAAATATATATCTAAAATTATAAATCTTTTTTATATCAATAAAATAACACAAAATATTTTTAGTAAATTATAACCTATTATTTAAATTAAAGCAATTAAAAAAAATATATACTAAGATTTTTTTAGTTTTATAATAATAATTATGATAATCTAAAACATTTCAGTATATAAATAACCCCCAATTAAGTTGGGGGTTATTTTTAGTCCAAATTAGTTATTTAGTGCCAAGTAATTTCATTAAAAAATTCTTAATCCCACCGCCTTCTTTAAACTCTACCCCCTCAAGTCTCGAAACTATATGTTTAACACCTAACGAGGCTTTACTATTTGGGTCTAAAGATAAAAATGGAGTTTGTTTGATTACACCTTGTGGAACAATTGGGTCTTCAAAAATCATTCCAAGGTTATCAACTTTTATATTTAAAAATTGTCCTGCTATATTAATGACTCGTTCTGCAACTTTTCTACCTTCTAATGTCGAATTCACTCTATTTACAACAAGTTTTAACTCTAAGGAAGGATTATTTATTTCTGTTGCAATAATTTTAATTATACCATAAGCATCTGTAATCGCAGTTGGCTCTGGTGTTGTAATAATTATAGCTTCATCAGCTGCAACTATAAAAGATAAAACATTCTGACTAACCCCAGCACCAGTATCTATAATTAAAATATCCGCATAAGAAAGAGAGTCGAGTTCTTTAATAAATGCAACTCTTTCATCCTCAGATAAATTTGCAATCTTAGAAAACCCTGATGCCCCAGCAACAATTTGAATACCGTAATTTGTATCTATTATAATATCTTTCATTGTCTTTTGTTTTTTAATTAACTGAAACAAATTAAATTTAGGTATAATGCCAAGACAAACATTTACATTTGCAAGCCCCAAATCCGCATCCATAACAATAATTTTTTTACCCATCTGTGCAAATGCAATACCCATATTTACTGCAAAATTTGTTTTGCCAACTCCACCTTTTCCACTTGAGACTGTAATTATTCTTGTTTTTCTTTTTGTATTATCAGGTTTGCCAGTTTGCATCATTTTTCTCAAATTTTCTGCTTGATCAACCATTCTATCTCCTTAAATTATACTGCTCATAAAAATATCTTACAGTATATACCAAACTTATTTGTCATCTTTCGGTATATTTTAAAATTTAGAATTTTTTAAAATAACTTCCATTTCTAAACCTTTTATTTTGGACATTATGTTGAATGTATTAGCTCTTTCAATATCATTCGGAACTCTTTGTCCATTCGTATAATAAAGTAAACCTTTGTTTTTAGCAATAGAAGTACTAATTATTGCTCCAATAGTATCAGATTCATCAAGTTTTGTTATTATTACACTCTTATAATCAAAAATATCAAAACTTTTAAATATTCTCTCTACTTCTCTTGGTTTTGTAGTTGCACTAATCGCTAAAACGAAATCAACTTCACAATTTTTAATATCGAGCAGTTGTTTCATTTTAACAAGATTCATTTCATCTCTCTGACTTCTTCCAATCGTATCAACTAAGATAAGGTTTGAAGCAGATAAAGAAACAAGCTTTTGCAACTCAAGTTTATCTTCGGCACTACTCATCTCTGTATTCATTATTTCAGCGTATTTTTCGAGTTGATATTTAGCACCAATCCTATAACCATCGATAGTAATTAACTCAACTTTAACTTTATCTCTAATACCATTTGCCGCAATTTTTGTTACCGTTGTTGTCTTCCCTACACCAGTAGGTCCAACAAGCACCAATACTTTCTTTTTATTTTCGTCAAATTTTGAATCATTATCAATAAGAATTTTATCTTTTATGTAATCATAACTATAATGATGCAATTCAACTCTATTTTCTATTTTAGACATTGGCAGAGTATCCAAAGCATCTTTTACAAATTTATTTATAAATTCATCTGAAAATTCATTTTCTTTTAGAATATCTTTCATTTCTGCAATATTTGGTGGAATATCATCTCTTTTATCAGAATTACCTTTTTGAATAACTTTTTCAATATTATTCATTTTTTCCATTAAGAGACTCAGAGTTAAGGATTCTTCTTTGGTAACGAGTTTATTGATTTGTTCTTGATGATTTTCTTCTTTTTTTGGAATCTTATTTATGCCAAGATTTTTTCTATAATTTTCTAATAAATCGCTTTCTGTAATGCTAATTAGTACTTTTACATACTTTTTTTTACCTAATCCAAGAAAACCGCCTTCGCTTTCATTGATTGTTTTAATTATTCTTGCTCTATCGCCGTATTCTTTTTTTATAATAAATTTGGCATCTTCTAAATTAGGAGCTTTAATTTCCCTGTATTCCATACACCCCCCCCGAGGTTATTATCAAATAATACTTTTATCATTCAAATTCATTAAATTCAACAAAAATATTAAGTTTTTTGTAAAATTTTTTCCAATTTTTCAAAAACTTGTTTTTTTATATCTAAAAACTCACCATTAACTGATACTCCAGCAGCAACTTTATGTCCGCCGCCACCAAAAGATGCTGCAACCTGCGAAACATCAACATCATCTGTTGATCTAAAACTTATATCAATTTTATTTTGCTCTTCATCAATCTTAAAAAAAACAGAAACTTTGACACCTCTAATTGACATCATCTCTCTAAAAACTAGACCTGATTCAAAATTGGGATAATCAAACTTTTTTTTATCCTCCTCAGTTAAATAAGTCCACATAACATTTCCATCATAAATAGAAGAAAGTCTTTGTAACGCTAAAGCAAATAACTTTTCTGTTTCGATACTATTATTAGAAAACATTAAATCATAAGATATTTTTGAGTCAGCACCATTTTCTATCATTAGATAAGACACAAGAAGTGATAAATATTTATCGTTTCGTATATGTTGAAAAAAGCCATTATCAGAAAGTAGAGCATTTAATAGATATTGTGAGACTTCGCATTCTTTAAAATCAAAATCCATTGAAATAAGAAGAATAAAAACCATTTCAGCAGTTGCTATAAATTTATCAGAAACCCAATTTATTTTACCAAAATTATCGTTTGTAATATGATGATCAATTACAATAGTTTTTTGAAAATCTATTTTGTTAGAAAATCCGCCAGCCCTATCTTTATTAGGTACATCAAGAATAATATATAAATCATACTCATTTGTTATATCTTTTTCAAAATGCTTTTCATAATATTCTTTATAAATACCTTTAAACTTACCTTCATTTATTGGAATTGCATTTTTACCAATTTTATTTAAAGCCAACACAAGCCCAAGTTGACTACCAACACAGTCACCATCAGGGTTTACATGACCAATAACAGCGATATTATTTGCATTTTTAATCTGTTCTGTAATTCTATTTAAAATTTGACTAAATTCATCCAATATCTCTTTTAATAGAATTTTACTTTTTGTCATACATTAACCTTTTTAAAACCTGAAATTTAAAATACTAAAGCAGTAATATATACCCCAATTTT
>MIAN01000163.1:0-19320 GCA_001829125.1 Spirochaetes bacterium GWB1_27_13
AATTAAAAATAGATGTGAGGAAAAAACTTCCTTATACGAATATACAATATTTTAAATTGATTTAAAAGAAATTTATATAAAATTATATTATCTTAAGATAGTTTAAAAAAATAAGAAACAGATGTTGCAAAAATAGAAATTTTATGTCCATCTACAAGTTTTATTAAAAATAATATATTTTTACTTGAAAATTTACTCTAATTTTTGTAATATTTGATTTTTATAAGCAAGGAGAATACAGGTGGAAAATAACGTACAGCAAGATAACGAACAATGGTCATCGGTAATTAAGCCAAAGTCTAATTTATTTGATATTAATTTAAAAGAATTATGGCATTATAAAGATTTGATTTTTTTATTTGTAAAAAGAGATTTTGTTACTTATTACAAACAAACAATTTTGGGACCTCTGTGGTTTTTACTTCAGCCATTGATTTCAACAATTGTCTTTACCGTTATTTTTGGTAATATTGCCAAGATACCAACTGATGGGCTACCTAACATTCTTTTTTATATGTCTGGTATTGTTGCGTGGAATTATTTTTCTACATGTCTTACGAGTAACTCGGCAACTTTTTTGGCTAACGCAGGTATTTTTGGAAAAGTTTATTTTCCGAGACTTGTTATGCCAATTTCGGTAGTTATTTCTAATATTATAAAATTTGGTATTCAATTTTTGTTGTTTTTAGCTATATTAATTTATTTTATGCTAAGTGGCTCTGTTATAAAGCCAAATCTATATATTTTAATTACTCCCTTATTAATAATCCAAATGGGATTCTTATCTTTAGGTTTTGGGATTTTAATTTCTGCTTTAACAACAAAGTATAGAGACTTATCGTTTCTTGTAAATTTTGGGGTACAACTTTGGATGTATGCAACACCGATTGTATATCCGTTATCTAGTGTTCCAGAAAAATGGAAATTTCTTTTTATCATAAATCCAATGTCCCCAATTATAGAAACTTTTAGATATGCCTTTTTGGGTGCAGGAAGTATAAATCCACTCTATATTTCTGTAAGTATTATCGTAACTTTTGTTGTATTTATATCTGGAGTTATTTTATTTAATAGAATAGAAAAAACATTTATGGATATGGTTTAACCAGATTATGATCAAAAACTTATTCTCTGGTTTGGCATTTGGACTTATTTTGCAACTATCAATAGGTCCAGTATGCCTTTATGTTTTAAAGAATTCTTTACAAAAAAACTTATTAAATACAGAGGTTTTAATTTTAGCAGTAGTTTTAGTTGATGCTCTGTATATTCTATTAGCCTTAGCAGGGATTTCAAAATTAATAAAGAATAAAAAAAATATCTTAATTTTAAAAATTTTTTCCTTTATAATATTATTTTTTTATGGCTTTTTTATAATAATTTTAGAATTTAACCTACCGCATCTAAATCTTAATTTTTTTAAAGATTTTGATAACCCTTTTTTAACTGGTTTTATTTTAACAATATCAAATCCACTCACCATTATCTTTTGGGGTGGAGTCTTCACATCAAAAATAGTATCAAAAGATTTTACAAAAAAAGAACTTTTTATCTTTTCAGTTGGCTGTATTTTAGCAACGCTTTTATTTTTAAATTTTATTGCTCTATCAGGTGTGCTAATAAAAAATTATCTTACGCCTGATTTTACTAAAATACTAAACCTAATTGTTGGCTTGTTTTTAATATTCTTTTCAATAAAAATATTATTTAAAAAAATCGATTTAAATATGGGTTAAATAAAAAAGCTATTTTTGGCTATTTTGGTTTAAATACATTAGATTTTTAGGTATAATTAATAATAAATGAAATAATTGTTTGGGTTTTGTATTAATAGCATTGATTTTTATTAATTTTTTTTAGAAAAATTAAGTTTTTTAGAAAGATTGTTGATTTTTTTTTTGGGAATTGTATATATTAGTATAAATACGAAATTTGCTTGGATTTTGGGGGGAATTCGGATAATTGTGGTTGTGTGAAAGTTTTGGCTTAGCGTGTTATGAGGATATATGGAAAAACCTGATTTTTCTGATATTTATAAATTTATTGTTTCATTAGGGATCATTCTAATTGGTTCAGCAATAATAGTCCCTTGGTTGATACTTGACAATAATTCTATTTTTACAATAAAAATTTCTGATCTTAATGATTTAACACCTACAGCAAAAAATATTATTTTAAAAAAACAAAAAATATTTGATTTTATTTTGACTATAATACCATACCTTTCTCTGATAATATTTGCTATTGGTTCATTTCTATTAACAATTGGATTGATTAAATGGAATAAAAGGCAAAAAATATCTGATAAAATTCAAGATTTAGAAGCAAAACTTAAAGAAAGAGATTTGAACCCTTTGTCAAAAGAGGAAGAAATAAAAAAAGTAGAAAAAGAAATTACTGAAAATGAAGGTTTAGAGCCTATTGAAAATAATCAAACAGTTCAAAAGGAAATGTTTGATAAAGTTAATAAATATATGCAAATTGAAAATAGTGTTTTTAATATTTTAAAAAAGGACTATGGCTTAATTTATGAAATTAAAAATAATTTAAAAGTATATAACCATGAATATGATATTATAATGAATGAGAAAAATAATTTTTTTAATCAGATTATTATCGAAATTAAATATTATTCTAAAGATATTCGATATACATATTTAATCCAAGGTATAAAAGGATTTATGTTAGCATTAGAAAATTATAATCAATATTTAAATAATAAAAATATATTTTGTAAAGCATATATTCTATGGATATATTCTTCTGAACAACAAAAATATTTATTAGATAAGTATAAAATAAATGCGATAGAAGAAATAAAAAAAACAAAATATAATATAAATATAATTATTTTAAATGAAAAAGATATTCCAAGTGAAGATATTTTGGAGTTAAAATCGCCAAAACCTTCACACAACAGCCAGTAGCTGGTTACGGCGGAGTACCGCCTTCACCCAAATTGCCTTCGTGAGTACACTACGGCAACTTCGGCTACTGGCGAGCCGTTGGGTGAAATTTGAGAAAAGGAGATAAAAATGAAATCTAATATTGATATTCAAGCAAGTAAAATTACTAAACCTTTCCAATTGCTTGCTTCATGGTTTGGAACATTAGCAATAATTAATGGAACATTTATATATGCATCTACTCAGAATTTAAATCCATCATGGTTAAATATAGTATTAATTTTAGCATCTATTATTAATATATACATTTTTGTTTTTAGTATTTATAGACTATTAACAAAATATCGTAATGAACTACAAGAAGATCAATATTATTCAGAAAGAAAAAATAACACTTTAAATGAGAATATTGATGCTAAAGAATACATACAAAATAATAATATTGATAATTCTAATGAAGAATCTGTTAAATTAATTTATTTGGGATTTGCTGTGTCAATCCAATATTTTAGATCAGTTTATGAAATTCAAAAAGGTAAAGAAGAATGGCAAAAATTTGTTAAAAAATGGAAAAAGAATGATTCTTTTGAAACAGAATTAAATGTTCTTAAAGCAATTGGATTTTTAAATATTGAAAAAGGTATTAATAATGCAACAATTACTAATCAAGGGGAAAAAATAATTGAATCCCTTAATTGGATAAAAGCATTTGCTAGAAAAAGGAAAATATGAAATAATCTTTTCTCCAACTTCGCCCAACAAACCGTATGCGTTCGCGGAGTACCACTCAGGTCAAGGTTTTGGATTGCTTTTTTGATGGAAGAGGAAGCAACTCAAATCTTGACCACATTGCCGACGGATTCTGAAATTATAGTTGCTGGTTGATTTGGTTATAATTGATTATTTTAAAATGTCGGCAATGTCATGAACTGTCAACCGTTGCACGCCGTAATTTTTAAAGGATGTAAATATATATGAAAAAAATTATATTTCTATTCTTAGTCATTGTTAATTCGTTAATGTCATTTGGTTGTGAGGATTTTGATTATAATTTAACATTGCAAGATGCAAAAGAACCAATTCAAAGTTATTACTTTAATAATCCAGATTTTCAAAAACAAATATTTCCAATAATTGATAATATACAAATATCTAAAATTTATGAAGTTCATGGTGGTAGAGCTTACTATGGTTTTGGTAAAGACTATACAACTTCAAAAGCAGTAATTAGTATTTCTATTTTAAATGGATATGAATGTGGTGAATGCATAGAAAGAGAAATTAAAAAAGAAAATGAAGAATTAGATTTAGTCGAAAATAAAATATATAGGGGAACTAAGTATAAAGTGCTTTTATCTAAGAATTTTAAAACAATTTTAATTATTTTAGAGAATGGTGTAATCAATTATTTAAAAATTCACTCTAATGAATTAACAATCGAAGAATTGAATGATTTTTATCGTAGTATTAATATTTTAAAGATTATTTCTTGTTTTAATGATAAAATATTTAATAGAATAAACGCTCATTTAAAAGATATAGATGTTATTATAAAATACTACCATTTTCTAAAAAATCATAATCTGGATCAAGCATATCAATTATCAGACAAAAAAGTATCATATGATATTTTTAAAAATTCGTATTCTAATTTAAAAGATATTCATGTGAACTCTTTTAAAGTTTTAACAGATTATAGATATCTATTTTATATTTATGTAAAAAATGAAACCGAACTTTTCGAAACATATGAAGTTACAATAGAAATTAGTAATAATAAAATTTTGAAATCAATAAGTCAAAAAATTACGATGTAGAACAGCACCTACATGTTCCACAGCCTGTTCGGCTGTTCCGGGCTAGCGTCTATGAGAAAACTCAAGAACTTTTTAAACGTTATCATATTCTTTAATTTTTTTTGGATGATTATTTTTGTCTCTCCAATAAAATGGTATTCTTCTTTTTTTAACATTTGAAATATTTTAGAAATAACTTTTCTACGAACTTAAAAGTATTTGTAGAACCTTCAACAATAATATAAGTTTCTGAAGTAAGAAGAGAATAAAATTGTTTTAATGACTCTTCAGAAAAATTGAAACTTAAAGATTTTTTAGTTCCAAAAAAAAGAGTTATCATGTATAATACATGTATAAACGTCTATACGGTGTAGAGTATTATTCTCACCAAAAGTAAGAATTCAATAGATGTTCATCAATCGTTAGTTCGGGGTCAACTTGTAAAGATGCCCCAGTTCCGCGAACGACCATCTATCTATTTTCTTGGAAGTATTTTGCCAAAGACCTAAATAGATTATAGGCACCTATTGATTCTTTCTATATGATTTTATTATCATATACTCGTTAAATGCAATTTTTTGGGCAAGACTTTGATTTATAAATTAATAATTTTTGTTTTTCTTTTAATTTCAATAATATCTTGTAAATCGGAGTATAAAAAAATGTCAAAAAACATTTCTTTTGAAGAACAATATAAAATATTTCAAGATTTAGAGTTTAAGTTAAATGAAGGAGTAACAATTCAAGATATAAAAAGATGGGAAAATGATTCATTTTTAAAGGAACCTTTTTCACTATTATATGTAACATTAGGTCAGGATATAGAAAGAGAACCTTGGACACATATTACAAATAAAGTTTGGTATTTTGATACAGAATGTATTGTTGAAAATGGAGATTATGTAAATATTTTAAAAAGAATACAAATTATGTCTAATAATCAACTATTATTTATTAATTTAAAAGATGAAATAAATATTTTTAAAAAAACAGCAAATGTGTCATTTGTATTAAATAATAAAGAATATAATATAAAATTAAAAGTTAAAGATGATTGGGTTGATGAAAGGTTATTTTCAGAGTTAGTAAAAATAATTTCTAAAAATAATCTAAATGGAAATTTGACATATTTTAATACAGGAGATCAATGTTGCGTTATTGGTTGGGCGACAGAAAAAGAATTAAATGAAATAAGAAGTAAAACTGGATTAAAAGTTGAATGGTTAAAATAATGCACCAAAAAACAGCAGACAACAGCGGATATGTCTCCGTAACCTGTTCGATTGCTGCTCCCTTCGCTCGCTTTTTCGGCAAAGAGAAAAACGTCAAGATACGGGCGAAACGTTATCGGCAAGGGCTGATCTTGGGCTGTTTTTTAAAGTAGTAATTACTTACTCGAAATTCTATTTAACCAAAGAATTTGGGGTTGACTTTTTTGTAGTATTATTTTAAAGTTTAAAATAAGTAAGATAGAGGAAATTAAGGTTTGTGTATTTTGTTGTTAATTGTCATTTGCTAAATTAGAAAGAGGATTTATGGATAAAATTATTTTATTGTATTTTGGTTTTGGGTTTATAGCTTTAGGATCAATTATTATTATTTTTAGAAAATTTATAGGAAAATTATATGATAAAATGGATTTAACTGATCAAGAAAAAAATCATTTTAAAAATAATGTTATACCATTAGTAGGGATTATTTTTATAGTAGCTTCTGTTATATTTTTTGGATTATATTTTATTAATGAAGATATAAAAAACAAAATAATTTATTACATCGAAAACAATAAAAACATATTTTTACTTTTATTAGCAACATTAGCAATTGGATTTAGTTTATTTACAGTAGCAATTAGAATATTTAAAAAAGAAAATAAATTCTTTTCAAAATATGAACCAATGAGAAAGAAGTTTGGAGATTCAAAAGGAAATATAATACATGTAGCAGAATATACAGCAATTCCTTTATTAATTGGAATTTATCTGATATTAAAATATTTTAAAATAATATTTTAATCAACTTAAAACCTGACTAGCAAGATCGACATTTGGACTTCATTGTCCATTGTAAATTTTTCCAAATTTTGGTTAGGGTTACAAGATGATTATGATATTGAAGAATAAAATCTAAAATTACAAAATATCATACCATTCTAAAAAGGTAAAAATTTAAAACTATTAAAAACTATTTGTTCCATTAAAGATGCTGAAATATAATTAATTTTATTGTATTCATTAGAATATAGATAAATTTGGTAAAGATATTTTTTATTGTATTCTAACTTTATTTGATTGCCTGTTTCATCAAAAAACATATCAAAGAGTTCTTTTTTTGCAATAATATTTTTGGGTGTCAAGTATTTAGCAACACCAAGTTTTTTTTGAGTTTTTTCGTCATAAATCCAGAGTTCCATAGAGTTTATTTTTTCTATCAGGCTAATATCAAGTTTTATATTGTTTTTATCCTGATCAAGCTGATTTGCAATTGGAAGTCCATAATTTGCACCTTTTTTATTATCAAAAAAATCAATTATCTCAATATTTCGCTGAATAACGCCGTATTTACCCAAATTAATTTGAGCAATATATTCTCCATTGTCAATATAGTTTTGATGTCTTTTATCAACCAAAGATGCGTTTAGTCTTATAAATTGCTCGTTATTCTCATAAGGAATATTCCAATAAAAAGAATTTGATGGATGGATTAGTCGAATCCATTTTAAATCTTTTGGATTTTTTATCGCAATATTTAAAAATAAATTTAGAATTAACTTTTTGTTTTCATATTTAGATACAATTTGTCCTATATTTACATCTTCTAAAATAGGCATTTCTTGATTTTGAAATTCACCAACCAACTCATCAGTTTTATTATCAATATAAACTTTAAGATAGTATCGTAGGTTGCTATGAGATATAAAATCGCTAAATTTATCATTAATAAAGAAATTATTTTCGTTTATAGAGTCTTTTTGTACGCTTACATTGTTTTTCTCTAAAATTAGATTGTTTTCTTCATCAAATATTTTATAATCACAGTAGAATGCCAAATTATTTTTAAAGTTAAAATTTAAAGTATAATTTACTTTATATATATTTCCATCAGATAATACTGATTCTTCTGGATAAAAAGAATAATTAAAGCCTAAAAATTCAAATTCGACATATTTTTCTATTTTTTCTTCTTTTTTTGTATCGATTTTAGTTGTTTTGTTATTATCTTTTATAATTTTAGTGACTTTTGTATTTTTATTGTCGTTTTTTATCTCTGGCTTTGTTTTACAACTAAATACAATAAGTAATAAAATAATTACAATAAATATATTTTTCATAGTATAACCTTCTAAATTTTTTATTAGATTCACATCATATAGAAGGAATGAAGATTAACAAAATAAGAAAAGCAAAAACTCTAGCATAAATTACTTTTGTTGAAATAACTTGTAATACAAAAAAAATTATAAGAAATAAGAATTTGCTAAAAAGAGTAATTTTTAAACCCTGTATTTCTCTTTCTATTAAAGGTTTGTACTTATTTGTTGTCATTCTAAATATCCTGTCCTATTAAAAAAATATATCCAATTTTTTTGTCTTTGTCAAATATTCACAATATAATTTACAAGAATATCTTGTTTTTTATGTAGAAATTATCTATATTAGTTAAAATATGTCAAAATATAAAGGTGAAATATTATTATTATTATCAACACTTCTTTTTTCTGTAACATCTATTTTTGTTAAAATTGTATCACAATATTTTAATGGAATATTTGTCACATCAATAAGATTTGTACTTGGCATAATCTTAACAATATTTTTGATGCGAGCCTTAAAAATAACATTTAAAGTCGAAAACCTAAAAGACTGGGTAATGAGAGGAATATTTGGCTCAATCGCAATGGTTAGTTTCTACCTTTCTATTTCAATAACAAGTAGTGGCAGAGCGATAATGTTATGCGACATATATCCGATGTTTGTTGCATTGTTTGGATTTTTGTTCTTTAAAGAAAAAATTTTTGCTAACAATATAATTAGTCTTATCCTTTGTCTTATTGGTGTAATTTTTATCTTTTACGATAGAGGAAAATATAATATCTTTGGTGACATAGCAGGTGTTGTATCTGGAATATCTTCTGGAATGGCTATCCACTATGTAAGAAGATCAGCAGTTAATAACCATCCAATTGTAGTATATCTTGCAGCTTGCGTTATTGGGCTTGTTTTTCTTCCATTTTCGTTTATTGGCAAAACAAATTTTAATGTAATTAGTGTAATTTTAGTTTTGATAGTTGGCATTTTGACATTTGCAGCTCAATTTACAATGTCTTATGGATATAAATATGTCAGTGCTACAAAAGGGAGTATTTTAAGTTATTTCCAAATACCACTAACAATGATTTTAAGTATAATGTTTTTGAGTGAAGATTTTAAATCTAAATTCTTAGTTGGAATATTTTTTATAATACTTGGCTTATTGGCAAATCAGTTTTTACCAAACATATTCCAAAAGAAAACAATTGAGAATGAAAAAGAGTATTAAGAGAATTTTTTAGGACTGTTAAGATTTATGTTATTTTTTTAAAATTAATGTTTTACGTTATTTATGAAATTTACTTCTTTTTCAAAAAAACTTTTGAGAACAACTTTATTTTTGTTTAAAGAATAGTAGTTGTTTACATAGTTTATTATTCCGCTTTTTTGGTTATCAGAAATTCCATACATAAAATTTATAAAATCTAATGCTTTATCTAAAAGATTTATATTTAACAGATGAATAAAAACTTCTAACAAAAAATCTATTTGATTTCCAAATTTATCACCATATTTTTCAAAGAATTTTTTTGCTCCATTATAATTTGAAAGAGCAATAAAATCAGCACATAGTAAAAAATAAAATTCTTTATCTCTAAACTTAATTATACTTTCTTCACAAATTGACTCTGCATAATGATATTTTTCTGTATAAAAAGAAATTATAGCTTTTTGATAACTTAATTTTTTTTCTACGTCACTTGGATTAACAAGAATGTCTTCAAGATATAATTCCCAACCAAAATTATTAAATCTTTGAGATTCTTCATACTCTCCAAGTTCAATCAAACAGTCTATTTTATTTATTAATGCTTCTATTTCACCGCTGATTTCAAAGAGTTTGCCAAAAAAGAAAGAGGCAAGATTTATTTTATTGTTGTCTTTTAATTTATATGCTAAAAGTAAAAATCTCTCTTTTGGCGAAAGATTCTTAAAATCTCTATCAGAAATTCCAGATTCTGCTGCCATTTTTGTAAGGTTATATCTTCTCTCGTATAAATTATAAGTCTCATCAATTTCCGTAAAATCCATTTAAAAAAATCTCCTATATCTTTAAAATTACTACTTTAATACTATTTTTTCAATATTTTTTACAAATTTGGAAAGTTTTTTCATAAATTTAAATCATATTGCTTAGGTATTAGCCTTTTATTTTTTCTGAAATAAAATTCTAATCTAAAAGTTTCTAAAATTATTTTATTTATTTCTTTTTTTGTTTCAATATTTTCTGTTTTTAAACATTTTTTTTGTTTCAGAATTTTTTCGCCATAGTAAAAAAATAATGTTGTTAGCTTAAAAACATCATCGTCAAAAAAAATATTTGGATTATCATCTTTTATAATTTTTAAGAATAAAATTACATAATAAAAAATATATAAAGAATAATGAAAATCTTCCTTCTGTAAATGAGAAATTCTTTCAATAACATTCTTTAAATATATCCTAAAGTCATCGAGTCTTGAAGAGTGGCAGGAAAAATAAATCATCTTAATATTTTCTAATAAATTATTTTCTTTGCCAACACTCTCAATTTCTAAAAAAATATCTTCTACTTTTGTTTTAAACATATTTTTCTCTAATTTAATAAATGTCATTCTAAAAAATTTACGGAATAATAATGCTAAAAATGAAATTTTTTTTAACTTTTTTATTTGAAGAGTCATTTATAAATGAGACTTGTTAGATTTTTAAAACCTGACAAGTCTTTAACAATACTTTTTAAGCCATTTATTTATAGTTTTAATTATAGAGTCTTTGTTGTAAGGTTTTGTTATATAATCATTCATACCAGATAATATTCCTTTTTTTATATCATCATCATAAGCATTAGCAGAAACTCCAATTATGGGAGTATTATTTTGGGCATCTCTTAAATTTTTTGTTGCATCATAACCATTCATCTTTGGCATCTGGATATCCATAAATATTAGGTCATAATTTTTTTTTCTAGCAAGTTCTATTACTTGTTCTCCGTCATCTACTATATCAAAATCAACATTAAGTTTTTTTAGAATAGTCCCAATTAATTTTTGATTTATTTCATTGTCTTCCGCTATAAGTATTTTTATAATATTATTTTGATTCATTTTAGATATATCTTTTATTTCTTTAACAATTTTTTCCTTATGTAGAATTTTAGTTATAGGTGGTAAATCAATGTTTATTTTTCTTGTTTTATCCAATATTTCGTATAATTTATCTTTTCTTATTGGTTTTGGAATATAACCATTGAACCAATTGAGTAATTTCATCTTTGCTTCATTTTCAATAAGTCCTTTTGGTGTAAGTAATATTAATTTAACACTATTGACATTTTGCCTAAGATTTATTTCTCTTCCAACATGCCATCCTTCATCCTCATTCACTTTAAAGTCTATTATAACAATGTCTATTTTTTCTTTCTCAATTATAGTAAAATATTCTTCTTTATTATTTGAAATTAAAATTTTACATTTTGTGTTTTTTAGATATAATTGCAATATTTGGAAAGTTATTTGATTATTAGAGATTAGTAGTATTTTTAGATTAGTAAAGTTATAAGTTTTTTCTTCAAGTTTTTTTTGTGCTGATTTTTCAAAATTAATTTTAAACCAAAAAGAAGAACCTTTATTTATATCACTTGTTACCCCTATTTCGCCACCCATAATTTCTACTAATTTTTTTGAGATAACAAGCCCAAGCCCTGTACCTCCAAATTTTTTTGTAGCTGTTGAATCAAGTTGTGTAAATATGCTAAATAATTTTTCAATATTTTTTTCTGAAATGCCTATTCCTGTATCTCTAATCTCAAATAATAATTTAATATTTTTTTTTGTTTCCTCTTCTTTTGTTAGATGAATCGAAATTTGACCTTTATCAGTAAATTTTATAGCATTACTTAAAAGATTTAATAAAATCTGTCTTATTCTACCAGTATCACAATTAATTGTAGGTAAACTTTCATCTATAAAAAATTCTATCTCAAGGTTTTTCTTATGAGCCGAAAAAGAAACAAAGTCAATTGCATCATAAATTAATTTTTCAATATCACAATTTTCTATATGAATCGAGAGTTTTCCAGATTCAATTTTAGAAAAATCGAGTATATCATTTATTATTTGAAGTAAAATTTCACTGGAAAAACAAATTGACTCACTGTATTCTTTTTGCTCAGAGTCTAAGTTTGTCTCTAAAAGAAGTTTTGACATTCCAATTATTGCATTCATAGGAGTCCTTATTTCGTGACTCATATTTGCAAGAAATTCTGATTTTGTTTTAGTTAGTAATTCTGCTTTTTCTTTTTCTCTTCTAAGTTCTTCTTCTATTTTTTTATGCTTTACTATATAAGAACGCAATTTAAGAACCGAATTTATTCTTGCCAAAAGTTCTACTGCTGAAAACGGCTTTTTTATATAATCTGTTGCTCCTATTTCAAAACCTACTTCTATTTTATTTTCTTCCATAAATGCTGTTACAATTATTATTTGTGTATCTTCACAACTGGGAAGTGATTTGATTTTTTCACATAAATCAAACCCATATATATCAGGTAATATTAAATCAAGTAAAACTAAATCAGGACAAAAATGCTCTATTTTCTCTAAAGTTTCTTTTCCATCTCTTGCCTCTTCTAGAATAAATTTATTATTTAAAATAGTTTTTAATAATTGTCTAATTGAATACTCATCATCTACAATTAATATTTTTTGTTTACTCATAAATCTTGTCCCTTATTCTTATATTGAGTTTTACAGATTTAAAATATAGAGATAGTATATTATTTTAATACATTATTTGTTATTTTGCAATGGAATATAGAATTTTATCTTTGTTCTGTAATTCATTTTATTTTCTACAAAATTATCACTTTTAAAAGTTAAATGTTCTTTTTACAAATTTTAAGAATAGAGATTAATGTTAGTATATTTTTTTTAACTTAATTTTTTTATTTTACTCAATTTTAGTAAATTTTCCATCTTTTACTATAAATA
Organism: Spirochaetes bacterium GWB1_27_13; assembly: GCA_001829125.1. Lineage (GTDB taxonomy): Bacteria > Spirochaetota > GWE2-31-10 > GWE2-31-10 > MWDO01 > GWC1-27-15. The sequence continues at coordinate 12,984 of MIAN01000163.1, forward strand.
AGAAGTATTCTTTTTCTGCATCACCAAATCTATCTATATGAATATTACCCATAACACCATTAAATACGTCCATATTTAGAATGCTTTGTTTTATTTTATCTGATTTTAGGCTTTTAGAGTTATAAAGTCCTTGGGTTAAGAGTGTTGCAGCATCATAGCCAGCAACAACATCAAATGATGGTTCTGTATTAAATTTTTTAATATATTTTTCTTTAAAATTAAGATAAGTTTTTAATTTTGATTCTTTATCAAAATGATGTGAAAAAACAACACCTTCCATACTTGCACCGCCATATTGGATAACTTCATCAACCATTGCCCAACCACTTGAGAAAATTGGTATCGAATTATTTGATTTTCTTATTTGTTGGCAAAGTAAAGCAGTATTTATTGTGCTTGCTATAATTAAAATTCCATCAGATTTTACTTCGAGTAATTCTTTCACAAAATTTATATAACTAACAGAAGTGTTTGACTCAAATTCTTTAGTAAAAATTATTTGTCCACCGAGTTCTTCGTATTTTGTTTTAAAATTGTTTAGCCATTCCAAAGAATATGTTTTATTTGTAGAATCATATATTACACTAATTTTTTTTATATTATTATTGTAAGCATAAATAGATTGTTTTAAAGATTCTGTTTCATTACCTATTGGGCTTACCCTTAGAAAATAATCATCAATTCCTGCAATACCTTCTTTTGCTGTTACAGTTGTTCCAATCATAAGCGTTTTTGTTTGATTTATCAAATTAAGTGAAGCAATTGTCATACTGCTTGTTGTATGTCCTATTATAGCAACTACTCCTTCATCTATTAATTCTTTATCAATTTTTTGGGATATTTCTTTGTCATTTTGGTCATCTTTTATAATTAATTTTATTTTATTTCCTCTTATTCCACCTTTTTTATTAACTTCATCTATAGCCAAAATTACTCCATTTTTTACTGCAATTCCAGTATTTGAGGTAACGCCAGTTAGTGTTCCAGAAAAGCCTATTTTTATTGGCTTGTAATTATTACAACTAAATAATATAAAACTTATAATAATATTTATAATAATATATAAAAAAATTTTCATTTTTTTTACCTCATTTAAAATTTAAAAACTTCATTATTATAATATTATAACACCAATTATTGATTTGTTCTAAATAAAATTAATATTTTTTTAAATTATTAAAGAAAAGTATTGATATTTTTTATTTTTAAATATAAAATATAAGTCGTGACATAAAGTTAAAGATAAATTTTATCGAAAATTCATTTATAAAATATTTAGGAGGTTTTTCTGTGGCTAAATCAAAAAGAAGTAATTATTTAATAGATAAACCATTTCAACTTGGGTTTATTGCAAAATTTCTTTTAGTAATTCTTGCAACAGTAGTAGTTACTTTTGCTGTTATTGCGTTGTATTACTACCAGGATTCTTTATTGGGGACAAATAGACTTGACCAGAACATTAGTATAAAGACAAGAGGGCAAAAATCTACCTCTGAAGGGTATAAGATCTATAAATATGATAAAGAATCAATAGATGTTTATGAAAAAACTGAAAATGGTAAAAAAATTTATATTTGTGAAAATCCTTATACAAGTGTAAATTTTAAAACAGGAGATGTAATAGAAAATATTATGGAAGGTCAACTCGAGCCTGCTTATGGACCTCTCTCACAAGAAACAAAAATGTTTTATATTATCATTTTTCCTTTGTTGTGGTTATCTTTGGCAATTTTAGCTATAATTTCTTTTTATTCACTATTTTTCTCTCATAGAATGGCAGGTCCAATTTACAGACTTAGAGTTTCTCTTGATAGAATGATAGCTGGCGATTTTGATTTTAAAATTAGAGTTAGAAAAAATGACTTTTTTATTAACATTGTAGAAAAATTAGAACACTTAAGACTCAAAATAAAAAATAACGATTTAGTTGCTCCTATGCCAAAAGATAAACTTTTAGAATTAAAAAATTTAGTTCAAAGCAAAGCAAGTACTGAAGATATTGTAAAAAAAATAGATGATCTTATTTCTTAATAAATAATATTTTTTATTATAAGGCTATTTTAGAAATTTATATTTCTGGAATAGCCTTATTTTTTTCTGGGAGGGAGAGAAAATTTGAAAATAATAAATTTTTGCTATGAGATTTACAAAAACTATTACTAAAAGAAATATTATTTTTACAATCTCAAGAAAAACCGTTACATTATGAATTTTTATAAAAATATAATAAAATCTCTATCTACTTCATAAAGGATTATTTAAATGACAACCACAATTACATATAATGAAATATATCAACAATATTTTCAACGAATAGTAAATTATTTATCACGAACGGTTGGCTCTGATGATGCAAAAGACTTGGCACAAGAGGTTTTTTTAAAAGTATTTAATTCAATCGATAAATTTGAAAATAAATCTTCTACTTATACTTGGGTATATAAAATTGCAACAAATCTTTTAGTTGATAAAATGCGAAAAAAACAAATTATCGTTGATAGATGTAATTTGATTGATAAAGAATTATTCTCTAAATCAAAAGTTGAATACCTTAAAAATGAGTTTAGGATTGTACAAGATGAAATGCACCAATGTATTTGTAGTTATATCAAAATATTACCGCTAAGCTATCGTACAATAATTATATTACGAGAATACGAATCTATGTCAATTGATCAGATTGCAGAAATTATGAATCTCAAAATCGATAATACTAAAAAACTACTTTTAAGGGCAAGAAAAAAATTAAAAACAGTCTTAAATGAAGGATGTTTATTTTATTATAATGAATTAAATCAATTTTCTTGTGAAAAAAAATAAAAATATCTGTCTCCTATTTGCAATATTTTTCGTCTAATAAAATATATTAAATTTTATGGAGGATATTGCATGAAAGAATGTGAAAAAGATTCTAAGGAAAATATTACGCTTTCTATCTCAATGACAAATGGAAAGTGTGCTGTTGGCGAGAATGTAGGTGAGGAGTGTTTAAAAAATAATAATGTGCCAGTATTATCTTGTGAAGGTGCGTGTATTCGCGGAGAAATAGCGAGGTTAGCTGCAAATTATGTTTCTAAACACAAAAATTTTAAAAGAGGTTGTCACGGTGAATTATTTACTGTGCCAAATTCAAAAATTGCTCAATGGATTCTAAATGCCGAGAAAGTGGTTTGTATAGATGGATGTTTCTTAAAATGCCATTCGAGGATATTAGAAAATATGATAGAACCTTCAAAATTATTTGTTTTTGATGCTTTGTCTCATTACAACAAATATAATAATATCTTTGATATTGATGGTGTCCCTGAAGTAGAAAGAAAAGAAGTTGCCGAAAATGTTGCTCAATGGGTTTTAAAATCAATTGAGGAAAATAAAATTCTAACCAATAATAGTAGTTGCTGTAAATAAAATTGTTCTATTTTATTCAAGCCGTATATGTGTTACTGACTCATATACGGTTTAAAATTATAATCAAATTTAATTACTTGAACAATGGTAACTCTTTAGAAAAATAGAATAATACCTTTGTTCCTTTGGGGTAGGTCAAGAGACTGTTTTTTTCAACTAATAATCATTCAAATAATTAAATTTATTCCCCAATCACATAAAATTTAAAAAAAATGTTGACACAGTTTTATTAACTTTGATATAGTTGTTTATATTGTTTGAATATTAATTTAGAGGTATATAAAATATAACTTTAACGATTTACTTTATTAAAAGTAAAGTGATCTATTTAATAATAAAAGGCTTGGTCTTATTATTGTTAAAAAATTGAGTTCAAATTAATAAAAACTTATTAAATAAAAGGTTTTTAAATGTTATTCGAAAAAACTTTTGGTTCTAATGGAGTTCATCCAGAAGATTATAAATATTTAACCTGTCAGAAAAAAATAGAGAGTGCCTATGTTCCTAATATTGCTTATGTTCCAATTATTCAGCATATAGGAAGTCCCGCCAAGATAATTGTAGAAATCGGGCAGAAGGTAGAAGAAGGGCAACTAATTGCTTCTGCAGAAGGTTTTGTTTCGGTTAATGTGCATTCTCCTATACCAGGTAAAATTGTTGGTTTTGAAGAACGGTATATAAGTATTGGTAGAAAAAGTAAGGTGATTGTTATTGAACTTGATGGTGAGTTCAAAAAAACAGGCAAAACTTTTACTAACGTAGATTATAACAATTTTTCAAAAGAATATATACTAAAAGCGATTAGAGAATCTGGAGTTGTTGGACTTGGAGGGGCGACATTCCCTACTCATGTTAAATTATCTATCCCAGATGGCAAAAAGGCTGATACTCTTATAATAAATGGCACTGAATGTGAGCCTTTTATTACTTGTGACCACAGACTTATGCTTGATAGAAGTGAAGATTTACTCGATGGAGTTAATATAATAAATAAAGTTATAGACGCTCAAAATGTCTATATTGGAATAGAGTCTAACAAAAAAGATGCAATTCAAAAACTAAAATCTTTGTGTAAAAATAAATATAAAATAAAAATCATTCCACTTGCTGTAAAATATCCTCAAGGGGATGAAAAACAATTAATTAAGGCTATTACTGGACGAGTAGTCCCTGTTGATAAACTTCCAGTTGATTGTGGGGTTGTGGTTCTCAATGTTTCTTCTACAATTGCTATAAAAGAAGCTGTTGTATATGAGAAACCTCTTATTGATAGAGTCGTTACAATTACAGGTAATGGAATAGTAAATCCAAAAAATTTAAAGGTAAAAATAGGTACTTTGGTTAAAGACTTGATAGAAGAATGTGGAGGGTTAAAACCTAATGTAAAAAAAATAATCATTGGCGGTCCTATGATGGGTTTTTCTCAGATGAATCTAGAAACTCCAATTACAAAAGGTTGTTCTGCAGTAATTGCTTTAACAGATGAAGACAGTAAAGATTTTGAACAAAATGCTATTTGTATCAGTTGTGGCAAATGTATAAATGCCTGTGCATTTGGGCTTATGCCGACTATTTTAAATAAATACATAAAAAATAAACTTTACGAAAAAGCATTGGATTCTGGATTAATGTTTTGTAAAGAATGTGGGGCTTGCTCGTGGGTATGCCCAGCACGTATTCCTTTAGTTCAGATTTTTAGAATGGGTAAAGATATATCGAAAAAATTAATTTTATCAAAAGGAAAATAGTTATTTATGGAAAAAGATATTAAACTTGTAGTTTCCTCTTCTCCTCATATTCTAAATTATGAGTCAACCAAAAGTATTATGTGGACTGTTTCTATATTTTTACTTCCTGCGACTATTTTTGGTGTTTATGCGTTTGGTATTTACGCTGCATTTATAGTTTTAGCGTCTATACTGACAAGTATTACAACAGAAGTAATAATTTTAACTATACGAAAAAAAGCAATTTGTATTGACGATGGCTCAGCATTTTTAACTGGGCTTTTAGTTGCTATGAATATGCCACCATCAGTTCCTCTTTATATACCAATCATATCATCAATATTCGCAATAGCAATTGTAAAACATGCTTTTGGCGGTCTTGGACAAAATTGGGCAAATCCAGCAGTAGCAGCAAGAGTTTTTGCTTTGTTTGCATGGACTAAAGAAATGACTACTTGGTCTACTCCTTTTATTACGGACTCTGTTACAACAGCGACTCCTCTTGGAGCATCAAAAGTAGCTTTAGTAGAAAATTTTGGAATAGGTCACATTACATCTGCAACTGCAAGTAGTGGTGGAGTGTCAGCTTCTGGACCTTTAGAAATATTAAGGCTTGTTTCTCCAGATGTCTTAAAAACAGATGTTACATATTTTAAATTATTTTTTGGATTAAAGGCTGGTTGTATAGGCGAAATATCAATATTTTTATTGCTAATTGCGGCTATTTATTTAATATATCGTAAAATAATCACACTTGAAGTGCCGTTTTTCTTTTTGGGAACAATAGCATTATCTGCTTGGATTTTTGATGGTTTAAAATATGGTCAAGGATTTTATGCAGGAGATCCATTATTTCACCTTTTAACTGGTGGTGCTGTGCTTGGTGCATTTTTTTGTGCGACAGATATGGTAACAACTCCACTGACAGTTGCAGGAAGAATAATATTTGGTATAGGTGCTGGTTTAATAACGATTTTAGTTAGAATGTTTGGAGGACTACCAGAAGGTGTTAGTCTTGCAATATTATTTATGAATATGCTAACTCCAGCAATTGACAGATTTATTAAAATTACACCTCTCGGTTATATTAAACCTAAAAAAGGATAGTTTATGAAAGAAAATTTAATTATAGCAGGAAAACTTACTTTAATCTGCTTTGTTGCAGTTGTTCTTTTGACTTTAATTAATTTTGTTACAGCAAA
>MIAN01000163.1:19337-22349 GCA_001829125.1 Spirochaetes bacterium GWB1_27_13
TTTGTTACAGCAAAAAAAATAAAACAAAATCAAACCATAGTTGAAGAAAACGCAAATAAATTACTTATTCCAGAAGGAAATAAATTCGTTAAAAAGCCATTTACAGGTTATGACCCAGATACTACTGGATTTTACTATTACGAAGTAAAAAAGGGGAGTACTTTAATTGGTTATATTGTTTCTGTGATAGGAAAAGGTTATGGTGGGGCGATGAAAGTTATGGTTGCATTTGATTTAAATTTAAAAATATTAAATATGAAATTATTAAGCAATGCAGAAACGCCCGGTATTGGTAAAAAAGCAGAAAAACAAGAGTATATGGCTAAATTTATCAATACAAACACAAAAGAAAAACCATTTCCATACAATAAGAGTATGCTTTCTCAGAGTGATAAAGATAGTATCACAGGAGCAACTATTACCTTTAATGGTGTTACAGGTGCTGGTAGAATGGCTATCGATTTACTAAAAAAACAAATTGGGGAATAATATGGCTGATATTAAAACAAATAATTCATTTAAAGAGTTTGCAAAAGGTATTTTTAAAGAAAATCCTGTTTTTGTTATATTACTTGGGCTTTGTCCAACTCTTGCTGTAACAACATCTGTTGCTAATGGTATTGGAATGGGGATTGCTGCAACTTTTGTACTTCTTTGTTCAAATATTTTAGTTTCTTCTTTAAGAAACTTTATTCCAGAAAAAATAAGGATACCTTCATATATTGTTATAATTGCATCTTTTGTTACAATAGTGGATTTGCTATTGCAAGCTTATCTTCCTCCATTAGCAAAATCTTTGGGGGTTTTTGTACAATTACTCGTTGTAAATTGTATCATTCTTGGTAGAGCAGAGGCTTTTGCTTCCAAAAATAATATTGTTAATTCTATACTTGATGCTTTGGGAATGGGGCTTGGTTTTACAATTGCTATAACTTTAATTAGTTTAATTAGAGAAGTTATTGGTACTTGTGGAATTGATTTTAGAGACTATGGGGCACAAAATATTCTTTTGAGTCAAGATGGCTCTTTTTATTTAGAAATTTTTGGTAAGAAGATAGAAGTATTTAAAGGTGCTTTAGTTTTTATTGCACCAGGTGGAGCATTTATTGTTGTTGGGGTAATTTTAGCGGCAATAAATTATCTTAAAATCTTACAATCTAAAAAGGATAAAAAATGAAAGAACTTATAGCTATATCTTTAGGAACTATTTTTATAAATAATTTCGTTTTAGCAAGATTTTTGGGTTTGTGTGCTTTTGTTGGAGTAAGTAAAAATCTTGACTCTGTTTTGGGAATGGGTTTAGCTGTAACTTTTGTAATGACTATGGCTAGCATGATTACATTTGTTATTTACAGATATGTTTTAGAGCCTGCTGGTGTTCAGTTTCTTGAAACGATTTCTTTTATATTAGTTATTGCAACTTTGGTACAATTAATTGAAATTGTTATGAAAAAAACCATTCCAACGCTTTATAATGCTTTGGGTATATATCTTCCATTGATAACTGTAAACTGTGCAGTTTTAGGTGTTGCAGTAATTAATATAGAACAAAATTACAATTTTATTAATTCAACAGTTCATGGTTTTATGGGTGGAGTGAGTTTTATGCTTGCTTTGTTTCTTATGTCTACAATTAGAGAAAAACTTGATTTAGCAGATGTACCAGAGTCTTTTAAAGGAGTACCAATTGCTTTTGTTACGGCAGGACTTATGGCTTTAGCATTCTTAGCTTCTGACAAATCGATGCTTGAATATTTAAAATAGGTTTTGATATAGAACTTATTATCTGGCTATCCCCTATTTTAATAAATGGGGATTTTTTATCACGAAGAATACAAATATTACGAAGAAATATTTGTAAAAGTTACCTTTTTTCTATGAAATTTTTGTGAACTTCGTGGTTATATTTTCCCAGTTAATTGTATATAAACAAAAAACTGGGTGTAGGTGAGGGTAAATTATGATTTGGGGAATACTTTTATTAACAGTTTTAGGATTTTTATTTGGACTTGGGCTTGCTATCGTTGCTAAATTTTTCAAAGTTGAAGAAAGTCCTAAAATTAGTGAAATTTTAGCTAGTCTTCCTGGTGCAAATTGTGGAGCGTGTGGATACCCAGGATGTGCGGGTTATGCTCATGCTGTTGTAGAAAAAGGAGCAGAGATAAATTTGTGCGTACCAGGTGGACCTTCTCTTGTCGAAAAAATCGGTAATATAATGGGGAAAACTGCAAGTGCGAGAACTAAATTTGTTGCAAAAGTTTTCTGTCTTGGTGATGACGCTGTTTCTCTAAAAGACTATCAATTTAATGGAGAAGATGATTGTTCTGCTGTTTATTCTTTTTATCAAGGTGATAAAACTTGTAAATATGGGTGCGTTGGCAAAGGCAATTGTATTAGAATATGCCCAGTAAATGCTATTAAAAGAGATGAGTTTAACAGAGTGTGGGTTAATGAATCAGAATGTATAAGCTGCGAAAAATGTGTTAAAATATGCCCTCCACAAGTTATAAAAATGATACCATTAGATGGTGGACATTTTGTTGCTTGTTCAAGCCATGATAAAGGTGGAGTTGTTAAACAAATATGTAAAAGAGGATGTTTTGGTTGTAAAATATGTGAAAAAGTAACACAAGAGCCGGATCGAATTGTTGTTGGTGATAACCTTGCTGTTGTTAAATATGATCATAAAGGAGATTTGCATAATGCAGCTGTAAAATGTCCTGCAAATGTAATAATACCTATTAAAAATCAAAACAATCTTGAGATAAAAAAAACAACTTAATGGAGAAAAATTATGATTATAAATCCAAATCAGATGGAAAAAGAAATAAAAGTTAAAATGAGAGGTGGCGATGGAGATGTTCATCTACTTCATTTTGTAAGTCCTAAAGACTTAAAAAACGCAAGACTTTTGGCAAAAATTACTATACCTTGTGGTGCAAGCATTGGTGAACACGAACATATAAATGAAACAGAATACTATATAATTTTAAAAGGTAAAGCAATTGTTGT
>MIAN01000163.1:22377-28923 GCA_001829125.1 Spirochaetes bacterium GWB1_27_13
TATAATTTTAAAAGGTAAAGCAATTGTTGTAGACGATGGAGTCGAAAAAGAAGTCAAAGAAGGTGATGTTGTTGTTACTGGAAATGGTGGAAAACATAGTATAAGAAATACTGGTAGCATTGATTTAGAAATGATTGCGGCTATAATTACTTATTAGTATATAAAGACCTGTCAAGTTTTGAAAACCTGATAGTTCTAAAATATTAAAAAAAGGTGAAATAAAGACTATGAGAAAAAAGAGTTCAGTTTTAAGTAAAATAGGTTTTTTTATGTTTGGACTTATTGTTTATTCGATTGGGATTATTACGAGTTTTATTATAAGCCCAGTAATAAATATATTTGGCAAAAAACAATAATTAATTTAGGCGGGATATTTTATGGCTAATAAAATTGAAACTTATGCCAAAAAAATAGGTAAATCAGTAGTTTCTGTTACGAGAAAAGTTTTTGGTGGAATTTCTTTATTTCTAACTTTTTTGTTTGCTGGACTATCTGCCTTGTTTTTTGTGGTTGATTTTCCTGTTGTTCACAATATAATCGGGCTTGGAATATTTTTTGCTTTTATTGGTGCTGGATTTTTGGTTTTGAGTATTCTACTTTTTAAAGGAAGTGGTAATCTTGAGGGTAAAGCTCATCATGCTGATGTCAAAACTTGTAAAGAACTTCTCAAAAAAATTAGAATCTACTTAAAAAGTGAAAATATTAACATAGAATTTTCAGATACTTACATAAGACTTAAAGAACAATTAGAAAACTCAAAAATACTCGCTAAAAGGATTGATAATATTCTAAAAATCACAAAATCAAAAGATTGGGATACAGAAGAAATTATTAATAGAATATCTTATGAGTCAAAAAAAACAGAAGTTGATAGAGACTTAATAAAGAAATTAACAGAGCAAAAAGAAAATATTATTAAAATAAAAGAAAAAGAAAATAATTTGAGAAAACAACTTTCTAATCTAAAAACAAATTTTAATTCAATTTATACTAAATTAACTGTTTTAGACACAACTAATCAGGTTGATGTGGATAAAATTGAAGAAGAAATTCAAAAAACTCTTGATTTTAAACTAAAAGTCTCAAAATATGAAGAAGAATTAAAGAAAGATTTTGAATAAAAAATATATCCACTTAGGATTTAAAAATTTTTAAGTATATAATTTTTTTTACCGATAAAATCTTTATATAAATACTAAATTTTTGAGGTTTTTATGAGTGATCATAAACTTGACATAGATAGAGATAAAGTTAATTCTACAATGGTGAAGCTTCTTTGGATAGTAATGGGTGTTGGTGCTTTTACCTATTTTGTTTCAATGCTATCACAGAAGAAAGAAATTCTTTATATTTTAAAAAATATAGGGATTTTTGTTTCTATTTATACTCTTGCCAATTTAATTTCAACAATAACATTTTTTGTATTTAAAAAATTTAGAATTTTTGTTAGATATTTTGTAACAACAACTTTTATAATGATAATGCCTTTATTTACTTATGTTTCTTTTGAGACAAATCATGAAACTTGGGTTTTAGCTTTTCCTCTATTAATAATAATAGTATTACAACTTGATATAGGTTTAATTATTTATTCTACAATAATGGTAATTATTATAAATGGAATACTGCTCTATCTAAATAAAGAAGTACTAATTAAAGAATTTTATAACCCTACATCAGAAATAGTAATTAGAATTTTTGCTCTGATTTTGTTTTCTTCTATCTCTATTTATATTGTAAGAATGATAAATAAAATGTTAAAATCTTCTAAAATTCATGAAGATATTCTTGCAGAAGAAAAAGAAGGGGCTATAAAAACTTTGTCGGCAGTAAGAGACCTTTCTGACTCTTTAAAGGGTTTGCAAGATAAAAATAATCTAATTTCTAAAAGACTATTAACTGCATCAGAAAGTCAAGCATCCAGTGTGGAACAAATAGCAGCCTCAACAGAAGAACTTATGTCATCAATTGAAGAAATAAGTAAAACAGCAGTTCAGGCTTCTTCTGAAATGGAAAATATTGTAAATGATTTACAAGGTGGAATGACTGCTTTAAAAGGAAGCACTGAAGAAATGATGGCATTGGTTAAATTTAGTAAAATAATGCTTGAAAGTATTGAAGCTATAAACGAAATTGCAGAAAACACAAACCTTTTGGCTCTAAATGCAGCTATTGAAGCAGCAAGAGCGGGTGAGGCAGGTAAAGGTTTTGCTGTTGTTGCGACAGAAATTAGAAAACTTGCAGAAAAATCAACCACCGCAGCCCAAAATGTAGGTAACCTCTTGAAAGAATCAGAAACAAAAATTAAAAATGGTTCTGCATTAAATACTAAAGTAAACCAAATATTTTCTAATATTTCAAAAAAACTCGAAACAATTTCAAAGGTATTCCAACAAATATCATTTGCAACTCAAGAACTTGATAAAGGTGGAAAAGAAATTTCTGGTGGTCTCGAAGTCATAAATCAAGCCTCAACAGAAAATCTCGAATTATCAAAAGATATAGAAATTGTAAATATTCAATTTGATAAAGAAACAAAAAAATTAAATCAGATTATTAAGACAAATCGTAAATTAGGGCTTGATCTGGTAAAAAAGGCATAATACTAGCTAGCTACTGTCTCATTTTTTGTTTACTTTGGCTATTTATATTTTTTTGTATTGCCTGTGGCAAATAGATACATAAAATTGCTCCTAATTAAACTCATTTTTTTAAAAAAAGGTTGACCATTTAGAACATTTTAAGTATATATATATTCTATAATTCAAGTTTGCATTCAAACTTAAAACACTTTAAGTATAATTGAACTAAAACCAAATAAGATATTTTACTTTTATTAAAGCAAAATTTTAAATTTTTTCTGTGGTTTTTAACATCTGTTAACATTAATTAAAAAGTATTTTATTTATTTTACAAAAACGAGGAAGATTAAATTGGAACTATTTATCACTATTCTTATTTTTATTGGAAAATCTATTTATACAACAATACCTGCGATTGGTGCTAATGTTGCCCCGATTCTTATGAAAAAAATTAATTTTTTAAACTATCCAATGGATTTTAATAAAACTTTTAGAGGGCAGCCGATACTTGGAGATCACAAAACTTTTAGAGGGCTTTTTTTTGGGGTTGTCTACTCAATGGTTTTTATTTCAATTCAATATTTTGTCTATAAAAAAACAAATTTGCAGCTTACCGTGTATGATTTTGATAAAGTGAATTTTTTATTTCTTGGTTTTTTGATGGGTTTTGGGGTAATTTTTGGAGATGCTGTAAAATCATTCTTTAAACGAAGAGTAAACATAAAGCCAGGCTCAAGTTTTATGCCGTGGGATCAACTCGATTGCGTATTGGGCGGACTTTTATTAGGTAGAATCGCATGGGACTATCCAATTGCTTATGCCATTACAACAATTGCAACTACTTTTATTTTGCATATTATAATAAGACATATAGCTTATTATCTTGGGCTTTGTGAAAGCAGATGGTAGCAAAAAAGTTTACTGCTTGTATTGTTGGTGTTGGTAGAATTGGTTTTTCACTTCAAAAAGATAAAAAAAGAGAACAACCTGCATCGCATTCTTTAGCATTATTTAAAAATAAATTTGTTAAAATCGTTGCTGGTTGTGATATTGATGAGAATAAACTCAAAAACTGGAAAAAAATCTATAAAAATGCAAATACCTACACAAATATACATAAAATGCTTGAAAAAGAATCTCCTGATATAGTAGTAATTGCTGTTAATGAAAAAAATCATCTTTCTATTGCATTAGAAGTAATAAAAAATAAACCAAAACTTGTTATTCTTGAGAAGCCAGTTGCTCCAAATCCAGAGCAGGCTAGATTGATTTTAAGATATTCAAAAAAATATAAAGTACCTGTATCAATAAATCATGAGAGAAGATTTTCATTAGATTATTTGATAGTGAAAAATATCATAGAAAAAAAGCAAATTGGAGAAATACAAAGCGTTTTTGCATCTTTTTCTTCTTCTGCGACTGTTTATAAAGTTGGAAGTGAAAATATAGGAGATTGTTCTTTAATTCATGACGGGACACATCTAATTGACATAATTAATTTTTTATTTAATATAAAATGTGCTAATCCAAAAATTGATAATATGATTCTAAATTCAAAAAAAGATGTTGAGTCGTTAAATTTTCATTTTAAAGAGAAAATATTAGATAACAATCAAAAAACTATGTTTTACTTTGAAATAGCTGGTAATAAAAAGTATTTTGGTTTTGATATTGAAATTAGAGGCAATAAAGGTAAAATTTTAATTGGAAATGGTTATCTAAAGGTTTATGAAAGAAAAGAATCTCCTTTTTATACAGGTTTTTATTCTCTAATGAGAAATAAAACAATAAAAAGACCTAAAAAAACTAAATATTTTTCAAATATGATAGAAAACTGTATTAATTTTTTGTGTAAAAAAGAAAAACTCTCTTCTACAATCAAATCTGGTATAAAAACTCTAAATATAATTTATAGAATAATTGATAAAATCAAAAAAATCCCCCATAATTCTTATTAATAAATTTGTATTAAAGAAATACTTGGGAGATTTTTCTATTTCACAATTAATTTTTACACTACGCTATTTTCATGATCCTCCCCCAGTTTGGGTAGATGTTTAGTTCTAATCTATTGTTTTCTACTCTAAATATTTCACCTTCATTTAGAATATCATTTAATTGTACATTGCTAAAAGGGATGTTAATTGTTATTTTTGCCTCATTTTCTGAGGAATTTACTGCAACAATTGATTTTTCTCCTTCAAATTCTCTTAAAAACACAAATTGTTGTTGTGAAGTGAATATTTCTTTATAGTTACCGTATTTTAATGAAGGATTAGATTTTCTTATCTGAATTAATTTTTTTATTACCTCAGGCAAATCTGGTACTAATGGATTACCTTTTAAATTATTTATATCAAAACTCGGTCTTAGTGGATAATCAGAACCATTTGTTTTTTTACCTTCCATTCCAAACTCGCTACCGTAATAGATTGACGGAACTCCCGGTATTGTAAAAAGCATTGCGTATAAAGGGAAAAGATGTTTTTTATTTTTTAGACTGCTTGATACTCTATCAACATCATGATTATCCGTAAATGAGTAGAGACCTAAGTTTTTATATATTCCACCATCACCAAACTGTCGTTTTAGAGAATAGGCGATTTCAAAATAATTTGTATCATTGAGACTTGAGTAAAGCCCTTTGTAACATTCATAATTGGTTACAGAATCAAGTCTTTTTTCATTGACCCATTTTGTGTAATCACCGTGAATCACTTCACCCATTAACCAAAAATCTGGCTTTGTTTTTTTACAAAAAGTTGATAATTCTTCCAAAAAATCCATTGAAAGACAATCAGCACAATCAAGCCTCAACCCATCAATCCCAAATTCATTTACCCACATAGAAATTGCATTAAATAAATGTTCTTTTACTGCTGGGTTTTTTAAGTCTAATTTTACCAAATCATAATGACCATTCCACCCATCATAACTAAAACCGTCGTTATATGGGCTATTTTTACCAAAATTGATATTTGTAAACCAATTTTTGTATATAGAATTTTCTCTAAAATACTTTAAGTCCTTAAATGCCCAAAAATCTCTACCAACATGGTTAAAAACTCCGTCAAGTACAACCTTGATTGAGTTTTTATGAAATAATTCTACCAAAGTTTTAAAAGTTTCGTTTGTACCAAGTCTTCTATCAATGGTGTAATAGTCAACTGTATCATATCCATGCTTTGTTGACTCAAAAATAGGACCAAGATAAACTGCGTTACAACCAATATTTCTTATGTGTTCGACAAGAGTATTAATCTTTTCAAACCGTGGAATAGGATTAGAATTAAAATCATTATTTTGTGGTGCATCACAAAATCCTAATGGATAAATGTGATAAAAAACTGCATCTTTTGACCAATGAAACATAAAAACCTCCAAAAGTTTATATTAAAATTCTATATACATACTGTTAGGTATATTATATAGTTAAAAAAATTACTAAAAAATCTTTTCACTTATCAAATAAATTGTATCTGGACAAAAATCAGCCTCATTATCCCATACAACTGTTCCGTAAGAAACCTTAACGGTTTTAAACATCTCAATATTTTTAAGTTCTTTGAAAATACCTTTTTCAAGATAAGGTTTGACATCAAATATTCCCTTTTCTCCATTTTCAAATTCTAATAACAGAGTATAATCTTCATTTGCTTGTACAAATACTACTTCTGGTAACATTTCCATTTTAATCACCTCTTAATCAAGTGGTTTTATCTTTAACGGTAATTGATTATCACTTACAAGTTCCCAGTCAGCTATTAAATCTTCTCTGTGAATTTCAATCCATGCCTGAATAAGTTTTAGTTTTGACTTATCCATAGTTCCTGCAAGTATTTCTCCTGAGTTTATTGATATTGAAGCTTTATAGTTTTGGTATCTCGCGTGAATATGTGGTTCATGATGTCTCTCATTATCTTCAAAAAACATTTGTATTAATATTCCGTAAAACAAAGATATT
>MIAN01000164.1 GCA_001829125.1 Spirochaetes bacterium GWB1_27_13
AGACCTTATTTGGAGTGAAGGAGCAATATATAATATTGGTTTTGAAAAAGGTATGAATTATTGGAATAAGTTTTTGAAAAAAGGTGGCTATGTTGCTGTTACTGAAGCATCATGGTTTACAGAAAAACGACCAAAAGAAATATTTGATTTTTGGAATAAAGCATATCCTGAAATAGACACCATTCCAAATAAAATTGCTCAAATGCAAAAAGCGGGTTATGTTGTGACGGCATCATTTATATTACCTGAGGTTTGCTGGACTGAAAATTTCTTTAAACCAGAATTAACAGCACAAGAAGCATTCTTGGATAAATACAAAGGTAATAAATCAGCCGAAGAATTTATAAAATACGAAAAACATCATGCCTTACTTTATGATAAATATAAAGATTATTATGGGTATGTATTTTATATTGGGAAGAAAATATAGAAGCCCTGCCAGCATCCTTGCTGACGGCTAACGTAGCGGAATTAACGGCATATAACACAGATTATCACTCCACTCTCTGGCGATCACTACGCCCTTCTGGGATATTTTGCTTCCGTAAGTACGCTCCTGTGAAAACGTCATATATGCACAAACGTTACTCGAAATTGGCTAAGTTTTAATTGAGATTATTTTTAAAAAAAGGCTATTATATTTATGGAAGTTTTTAATATTTCAAGTATTAAAAAAATTGATAAACAAAACATAATTTATATTAATTCTAATAATCAAAAATCTAAAATTGATTTAAATAAATGTAGAAGAAACTGGGTTAGTTTTATTAATCGTAGTGATAACTTTGTTGATTCGGAAGGCAATAGTGTAAAAATTACTGAAGAACAATCAAACTGTGTAGGTAGAAGAGATTGGTTTTCTGAGAAACCATATTATGAGTTTTTTTCAGATTCAATTATTAGATTTGAAATAATAACTAAAAAAATTTTCTTTGATTATTTTAAAAAATATTGGAAACAAAAGTATTATAATGAATTTCGTTATATTGAAGAAGAATTAGTAAAAAATGGTTGGACAACATTTGATTTGGGATAATTGGATTATATATAATCAAACTTAGCCAACTTCGCCCAACAGCAAGTTAGCGGTTACGCTCGAGTACTCGCTTCACCTAAATTGCCAATGATTTATTAATATTTTTGCTAAATTGTTGATATTTTTGGGAGATTTTTATATACTAAAAGTGGTTGGTAGTAAATCGGCAACTTCGCTAACTTGCAAATCGTTGTGCGAAATTGGCATGGGTTCTACAAGACATAGGAAATAAAAAAATAGTTGGTGTTTTATGCAATTAAATATAGGAAATCATTACTTTCAATTTCAAGGTAAACCGAATGATTTAACACTTTTTTTATCAATTGGTTCTGTTATTGCTGAAATTCAATCCTTCGAATGCACAATGAAATCATTCATTGAAACGATATTAAAAAAGTCTAGGTCAATAGAAATTGGTGAAATATTTTACAATAAAACATTGGTTTTTTTAATTAAACATTTCAAAAAAAAACTTCCAGATGATGAACTCTCTGAGTTACTTGAAAAGATATTAGAAAATCGGAATTTTGTTGTTCATAATATTTTAAAAAAATATCAATGGCCAATAATGAATGATGATGACTATATATATGGAAAGAAAAGAAATTAATACAAAAAATGATTTTCAAAAATTCATGGAAGAAATAATTTTTGATTTTAAAAATAACAAGTCTTCTTGGGAAAATAATAACTTGAAATTATTTTTAGAAGCAACTTTGGAGTATTATAGAGATATTGACGGATTTTATAATAATATGAATATTAAAATAGACTCTGAAATTCCTACTTGGCAATTATTTGCTGATATTATTACTGGAGCAAAATATTATGAGTAATTTTAATAGCGAAGATATTGTTAAAGCACATAAATTTAGTATTAATCATAAAGAATATTTAATGAAAGATAAAATTTGTGGTTGCTTTTATTGTTTAAAAATATTTAATACAACAGAAATTGAAGATTGGATTGAAGATAAAATTGATGAAACTGCTTTATGTCCATATTGTGGAATTGATTCAGTTATTGGAGAAGGTTTGGGATATCCGATTACAGAAGATTTTTTAAAAGCAATGAAAAACTATTGGTTTTAAAGGTTGTTAAAAGCCGACAAAACAACCCGTACAATGTTCCACAGCCTGTTTGGCTGTTCCGGGCTAGCACGCCCACATTTTGTATTTTGCCTGCTGCGATGTCGCTCTCTTTTTCGGCAAAATACAAAATGTCATGAACTTACAGGACGTTAGACAAAATTGGAATTTGAATGTCCGAGACAAAGGATTAATTTATGAAATACTATCATGTAGATGTTTTTTCCTCAAAACCATTAAGTGGGAATGGATTAACTGTTGTTTTTCCAGATAAAGAAATTGACGATCTAACTCTTGGATATATAACAAAAGAATTTAAGCAATTTGAAACAGTTTTTATATATACCAAGGATAATGAAGCGTATCCTATTCGTATTTTTACTATTGAAGAAGAGTTAGAATTTGCTGGTCATCCAGTATTAGGAACAGGAGCAATAATACATAAAGTTTTTTATCCCAATGATATAAGAAAGAAAATAATCATTAAAATAAAAGAAAGAAATATCATTGTTGAATCGGAAAAAAAAGAAAATGTTTTCTCAGTTACGATGAATCAAGGAATTCCAAGTTATATAAATACTATTCCTATAAATCATTATATAGAAATTGCTGAATCTTTAAATTTAACATTAAACGATATAGATAATAGATTTCCTTTGGAAGTAGTATCCACTGGATTACCTTATTTATTAATACCATTAAATAATAATATTGAGAAATGCAAAATTATACATTCTAATTTTGAACAATTATTAAATAAATTTAATGCTAAATTTGCTTATGTATTTGATACAAATAGTCTTGAATGTCGAACATGGGATAACTTTGGTTTAGTTGAGGATGTCGCAACAGGAAGTGCAGCTGGTCCTTTATGTGCTTATTTAATAAAGCATAAAATAAAGAAAGAAAATGAAAAAATATATATATCACAGGGTAAATATGTTAACAGACCAAGTAAAATAGAATGTTGGATGCAGTCCCAAGAAGTTTATATAAAAGGATTTGTTTCGTTTTTTAGTCAAGGTGAAATTTATTTATAGAAATTCCAACTTTGTCAAACAAATCTTATGCGATCACTATCTGACGGTCGTTCGGGCTACGCTACATCTTGCAAAAGACCATGTGATGTCGCATAAGCAAGATGTTGGCGAAATAAACTGTCCACAAAGTCAGCGAAAAATATAAAATATTATATTGAGGATTATATTAATGAGTAAAAAATTGGTGACTTATTTTTCACGCAAAGGAAATAATTATGTTGGAGGTAATATTGTTAACCTACCGGTTAGAAATACAGAAGTAATTGCAAAAAAAATACAAAAAATTATTGAATGTGACTTGTTTCAGATCGAAACAGTAAAATCATATCCAGAAGATTATACCGAAACAACAAATATAGCAAAAGATGAGTTAAATAAAAACTTAAGACCTGATCTAAAAAAATTAATAAATAATTTTGAATTGATTATAAATAACTTGAATTAAAAAGGTTATAATGGAGAGTGTTAATGTACTAATTGGTTTGGATCAATATCCAATAGATACAATATTGAAAGTGGATTTATATGGTACAGCCCTCGTACTTGAAGTATTTGGAAACATTATTGCATGAGGAGGTTCTGGTGTAGTAAAAGATGAACTAAGAGGTCATCGTGGGGACGGAGCATTTATTAATGGCAGCGTTACTCGACAAGGGCTGGTCTTGGACTGGCTGGTGATTGCAAAAAAAATATTATTTTTTAGGAGGATGTTTTATGAAAAAGAAATTTTTAGTTTTATTTGTCTTAATGTTTTCATTTTCTCTATTTTCACAAGGAATTAATTATTATTATGCACGAAGCACAGCAAAAGACTATGATTGGGGAGAGTTGAAAAAGATCGATTTAACTGTTTATTACTATGCTCGTGCTTTAGTAAAAGATTACGATTGGAATGAATTAAAAAGTGAAAATAAAACTCTATATTATCTTGCTCGAGCTATTAAAAAAGATTACGATTGGTCAGACTTAAAAAAGGAAAATATTACTCTTTATTTTTATGCCCGTGCTTTAGTAAAAGACTATGATTGGAATGAACTAAAAAATACTGATAAGACTTTATACTATTTTGTACGAGCCATAAAAAAAGATTATGATTGGAACGAACTAAAAAAAGAAAACATTGATTTTTACTATATTGCAAGGTCTACCGCAAAAGACTATGATTGGAGTGATCTAAAAAAAGTAAAGAGTAACTTTTTCTTGTACAATTATATAAAACAAGAAAAATGATAAATATTAATAAACACTTCACTTTTATCTTAAGGTACAAGATAGGTATCATTTTATGAATAAAGGATTTTTTATTATTTTTTCTGTTTCCTTAATTGGAGTTGCAATGATGACTGGTGTAATTGTTGATACATATGACCGTTATATATTAAAGGAAAATGGCATTAGCATCAGTGCAACTGTAATTAAAATAGGTGTTGACAGTAGGGATTTGAAGCGCGTTGATGGTGGTATTACTGTTAGAACAAAATTCATCTTATATGAATATAGTTATAATGACAAAAAATATGTACGAAAAAAATTTTTATCTGATAATAATATTTATAATTTAGATGATATTATTGAAATAACGATTAATCCTAAAAAACCATCTATATCAGCTTTTGGAAGAAATCAAGATATAAAATTGGTTAATGGTTGGATAATTGCTTTGTTTGTTATGGGATTCCTTTTTTTCATATTGTTGCCATGGTATATAATCGCAACAATTTTAGAAAAAACAAGAATTAAATAAATTTAGATTAGTTCACTCCACCCGAATTACCGACACTTTTCATTTTTTTAAATTCTTGATAAATTGTTGATATTTTTGAAAGATTTTTATATACTAAAAGTGTTTTGGGACAACTTCGCTAACTTGCAAGCCATTACGTGAAATTAAGCAATTGATTTTTTTTTCTATTTCTTCAAGAATGGTTAAAACTCTTCTTGAGATAACTTAATAATAAATTTTGGAGTAAAAAAATGATAAAGACAATTAGTAAAATGAGTATTTTATTAATCCTTGTTTCGATTTTGTTTATCGAAACATTAATTGGTTGTGGTACTATTACATCTACAAGTACAACAACTAGTATAAATAATTCTAAATCTATAACTCATTTTAGTTTTGATAGTATTGGCGTAACTGGTGAAATATTTGAATCGACCCATATTATTAAAATTATAGTACCGCCTAATACTAATGTTTCTGCATTAACACCTACTATAAAACACAATGGTTTAGTAATAAATCCAGGCACAGGGGTTACACAAGATTTTACTTATAAATCAGTTACTTATACAGTAACAGCAGCTGATAGCTCAGCAGTAAATTATTTAGTATATGTTGGTTGGTTACCAAAAATATCTAATATTACTCTTATTGATATATCTGGTACTTCAGCAGTAGCTATGGGTAATATTACAAGCGATGGAAATAACACTGTAATTGATTGTGGTACTTGTTGATATACAAATGGAGATCCAACAAGCAGCGATGCTAAACTTATAAGTAGTGGAGGGAATAGTAATTTAAAAAATGATACAATATATTATGTTTGCGGTTTTGCTTCAAATATTTTTGGAATAGGATATGGAGAACCTGTTAAGTTTAATTCAGGAAAAACTATTGGCTCTATTTATGAAGGGGGATATGTATTTTACAATGATGGTAATGGGCATGGCTTAATTGCTGCAGAAAATGATCAGAGTATAGGAATCCAATGGAATAATGGTACTTGGACAACTGTTGAGAATACATCAAAGAATATAGGAGCAGGGCAAACTAATACAGAAAAAATAGTTGCAGCAATGGGGAATTCTACTAATTATGCTGCATTATTATGTGATCAATTAGATTTAAATGGAAAAACTGATTGGTTTTTACCAAGTACTTGGGAACTATATCAAATGTATGAAAATCTTAAAGCAAAAAATATTGGTAATTTTTCAGATCAATATTATTGGTCTTCATCATTTAATGGTACTTATCTAAATGGCTATGATCATATTACTTACGCATCACATATAAATTTTAAAAATGGTTCAAATAATGATTATAAATATTGGTATTATTATACTACAAGCACAGAATTATATGTAAGAGCTATTAGAGCTTTTTGATTATAAAATTATTATAATAAATAATGATATAAAATTATTTGATAGATGATAAATTTATAATCGTTACTCGTACTAAATTATCGTTAAATCAGCGGTAAACTTCACCTAACAGCGAGTAGCCGGCTAGTGAGGATTATCACTTTCGTCCAAATTGATAACAAATTATTTTAAATTTCCAAAAGTTGTTGATCTTTCTAAAAAATTTGTTTACTATATTAATGTAACTTCTGATAAGTCATCAAGTTCGGCTAATAGCAAGTCGTTATGTTCAATATGAATTTAATCAAAAGGAAAATCTTGTGAAGATATTACTTGTTAATGGAAGTCCAAGAAAAAAAAACACCTTCAATATACTAAAAACTATTCAAGAAGATTTTAATCTAAAACAATATGAAACAGAAATAATAACTTTAAGTGACTATGTAATAAAAAGTTGTGTAGGTTGTTATAAATGTGTTTTGGATGGAAAAGAAAAATGCCCATTAAAAGATGATGTTGATAATATTTGGCGTAAGTTCCTAGAAGCAGATGGGATCGTTCTTTCTGCACCTGTATATGCGTTGGGGGTACCAGGAACTTTTAAAAACTTCATAGACCGTGTGGCATACAATGCCCATCGACCATTAATGTATAATAAACCTACTATTATAGTTTCAACAACGGCTGGGATGGGAACTGAAAAAGTTATCGAGCAATTAAAATGGTTTGAAATATCTGGGTTAAAAATTATCGGTGCAAAAGGATTTATGATTTATCCGATTGGTGAAGCTACACCAAAAATCGCAGATTCAAATGCAAAATCGCTTAAAATGTTAATAAAAAAACTTGAACATGAAATGGCAAAAGAAAAGGAAAAAAAGCCGACTCTATTGCAAATCATACAGTTTTACGGATTAAAGTTGAATTGCAATTTTGGAAAAGATGTCTATAAAGCTGATTATGAATATTTCCAACACAAACAGTATCATAAGGAAATAAAAATAAATCCAGTAAAAGAGTTGTTTGGGAAAATACTATACAAAATTGGGACGGCTGCTCTGAGAAGTTCAGTTAATCTGGAAAAAAGAACATAACAACGGTTTCAAGATGGAGTCTGGAGACAAACCCCATCGCAGCTTAACCAATGTTATGTCCATGCTTTGCAGTCTGTTCTTAAAAAATTTATAATAAAAAAAATAGCAGTATAAAATATTATGATACTTAATTGGAGGATGATGTAAATGAATAACGATAAAATGCGTGCTGTTATATGCACAAAATATGGAAATCCTGAAGCATTAAAAATTGAAAAAATAGATAAACCTAAACCCAAAAGTAACGAAATCTTAGTTAAAATATTTGCAACTGCTGTAACATCGAGTGATACCTATATTAGGAGGCTAAATGTACTTCCAATGTTTATGCAGGTAATAGCAGGTATTTTTTTGGGTTTTGGAAAACCACGCAATCCAGTATTGGGAATGATTGTTTCTGGAGAAGTGGAAGAAATAGGTGATAGAGTTACAAGATTTAAAAAGGGAGATAAGGTCTTTGGGACAACTGTAATAAATTCAATTAAAATGAATTTTGGGACATATGCTGATTATAAATGTTTACCTGAATATAGTAATATTTCATTTAAGCCAATAAATATGGATTATATCGAAACAGCCTCTATCGCTTACGGAGGAAGTATGGCTTTGTGGTGTATAGAAAAAATAGGATTTCCTCATAAAAATACTAACAGTGCAGAAGGATTAAAAGTACTGATATATGGTGCCTCAGGTTCAGTAGGAACGGCTTTGGTTCAACTCACAAAAAGTTTTGGAGCAGATGTTACAGGTGTTTGTAGTACATCAAATAGCGAATTTGTTAAATCACTTGGTGCATCTAGAACTATAGATTATAAGCGTGAAGATTTTACTAATAAGGGAGAAAAATGGGATTATATTTTTGATGCAGTAGGTTACAAAAAATCAAAAAAATATTGTAAAAATTATAAAAGAGCACTGATGCCAAATGGTAGATTTCACTCTGTTGATAATGGTAGCCCAAAATTTAATGTTGAAATATTTGATTTTATAAAAGAATTAGCAGAGAAAGAAGCATTAAAATCTGTTGTAGACAGAACTTATTCGTTGGAACAGATTGTTGAAGCACATAGTTATGTTGACCAAGGGCATAAAAGAGGAAATGTTATTATTAAGGTAAATATATAAAATAATAACGCTTCATATAACCCACTGTATTCTTTCCAATTTCACTCGAATAAAAAAAGTCTAACTCTAAAAAAATAAATCTTCAATCAAAAACTATACAGACAAAGTCTGTTGGTTTTTTACCCCCCCATGAGTTCACTGAAAAATAGAATTTACAAAATGTTTAAAATATGATAAAATTGTTCAAAATGTTAAAGGATAAACAGAATGACAATAATATGTTCAATAATCAGAACTATTTTTTATCTGATTACGATTAATCTACGATTTTCTAAGAAATATTATGGGAAGACTGTTCTGATGGATGACGGATTAAAATTCAAAATATTTCGACATATAAAACTTGAAAGTAAAAAAAATATTCCAACAGGCTCTATTTTTATAGTACGTTTCAAGTTTAAAAAATTCAGTCACAAAACAAATATGATAACATCAATAATTCCAATTCCTTCAATAGCAGGATTTCCTAATTTTAGAGATAAAATATGGATGATTGACTGGGAAACAGGATACTGGCAGGGGTTATATCAATGGGATAATACATCTGCGATAGAAAAATATAAAAAATCATTTGTTCTTGGCATAATGAATAAACGATCTATAAAAAGCTCATTATCATATAAGATAATACCTGATGTAAATTTTGAAGAATACCTTAAAAGTATATTGGTTAATTAAAAAAATTGCAAGATTTAATTTTTTTTATAAAAAACAAAGCAATATCGCTTGGAATTGATGTAATTGGATTTAGTTCTACCAAAAAAATAGATGATTTTCAAAAAAAATATTATAAAACAACATATACGCCTTTACAATATTTTTTTCCTAATGTAAAGACTGTTATTGCTGCTGGCTTTTCTTATAATTTTTTGTGGAATCAAGTCTCAAAAGATACAGCTGGTTACATTGCAAGATATACAACTGCAAATTTTTATAAAATTCTTTCTAATAAACTACGATTACTCGGTCAAGAGATTAAAAATTATTTAAAAATACAAGTAAAAGACAGTGATTTCTTTAGAATATTTGTTAATTCAAAGATAAACGATAAACTTGCTGCTTTTTCTAGCGGAATAGGTAGTTTTAGTAAAAATTCTTTAATTTCTATCGATAATAAAGGTCAAAAATTTGTTTTAGGTGAATTATTATTAGATTTTGAATTACCGTATTTTAATGAGGAAAAAAAAGAAACTTGTTATAACTGCGATATATGTATTTCAAAATGCCCAACAAATGCCCTTGAAGACAAATTTATAAAAAAAGAAAAGTGTTTACAACATTTAACAACTCAATTGGATATTCCAAACAATAAATTATTTATCCAACACTGGGGACAGAGGTTTTATGGGTGTACGGATTGCATTGATTGCTGTCCATTAAATAAAAATTTTATAAAAACAAATAACGAAAATCTAATTGGTTTTATCGGGACAAATTTTGATGTAACAGAAATTTTATCTATGAAAAAAACATTCTACAAATCCACATTTAAAAACAATCAATTATCTGCCAGTTGGGTAAAAGAGGTTGTTTTAGCAAGAAATGGATTAATTTCTATATTTAATCAAAATAAATATGAACTAATCAAAGAATATATACAAAATTTAAAGTTTTTTGAATGGGATTACTACGAAGAAACTTATTTATCTAATTTTTGTAAGCTTTTGATTGAGGATAAAATTTAATTTTTTCCACACTCCTTTTTATACTATACTAAATAAAATAAATTTTATTTATAAGTTGAATGTTTTAATGTCATTGTGTAGAATATTAAGTACTTACAATCTTTAAATTAATTGATAGCATTTGTTGAAGTTATTTTGAATAAAGTTCCTCCTTTAATTTATTTTATTGCAATAAATTTTTGAAGCGATTTATTGTGGAATAATCTCTCAATATTCTACAAAAAATCTTTGGCTAACCTAAAAAACTCTCTATTGAAAAAAAGTAAAAATAGATGTAAATTTAGCTTAGAAAGATAACAGGAGTTGGATAAATGAGATATGCAAATTGTTGGGAAGATGCAGAAATTCTTTTGAATTCTTTTAAAGATAGGATTAATCCTACAATATTATCAATAGGGTCTGCAGGGGATAATTCTTTAAGTTTGTTGACATTAGACCCTGAGGTTGTTTATGTGTTGGATTATAGTATAGAACAATTATTTTTAATAAATCTAAAGATAAATGCAATAAAATATCTAAAATATGAAGAATTATTAGGATTTTTAGGCTTTAAAGATGAAAAAAACCGAATTGAAATTTATAATAATCTAAAAACAAATTTAACCAAAGAAGAAGTTGATTTTTGGGATAAAAATAAAAAATTTATAAAAAAAGGTGTTATTCATTGTGGTAAGTTTGAAAAATATTTTCAAATTTTTAGAAAATTTATTCTACCTTTTATTTTAAGTAAAAAAGACATTAATTATCTTTTACAAGAAAAATCTATTGTAAAACAAAAAGAATTTTATGATAAAAAATTTAATGGTGTATTGTGGCATTCACTTTTTAAATTGTTTTTCAATAAAAAAACAATGGGTACACTTGGCAGGGACAAAGATTTTTTTAAATATACAACTGGTAATATAGAAGAAAATATTTTTACAAGAGCTCGTTATGCACTCACAGAACTTTCGACAAGTAGCAATCCCTATTTAGAATACATAAGCACTGGTAATTTTAGTAAAAATCTGCCTCATTACCTAAAATTTGTAAATTATTTGACAATAAAGGCTAATATCTCTAAAATAAAACTTTCTCATGGAAAAATTGATGAATTTTTATCAAATAATGAAACAAAATACGATTGTTTTAACCTATCCGATATATTTGAATATATGAGCATTGATGAGTACAATAAAAATTTAGAGTTAATAATTGAAAAGTCAAATAAAAACGCAAAAATGGTTTACTGGAACATGCAAGTTGATAGAATGAGTAATAACAAAAATATAAATTATCTAAAAGATTTATCTTTGCAATTATTTGCTAAAGATAGAGCCTTTTTTTATAAAAGACTTATTGTTGAGGAAATAATAAAGACAGAGGAGATAGAATGATTAATTTAAAAGAAATATTAAATGGTTTTATTGTGTCTCTCTTATTTTTAGCAGTTCTTGTATTATCAAAAATTATAAAATCAAAACTTTCAAAAGATGCAGAAATTTCAAGAAAATTCGCACATCTTGGAGGTGGATTTGTTGCTTTGGCATTTCCTTATTTTTTTAAAGGTTTTATTGTTCCTTTGGTATTATGCGGAATATTTTTACTAATTTTGATATTCACCAAAAAAAATAAAATATTGGATTCAATACATGGAGTTGATAGAGTAACATTTGGTCAATATTTATTTCCAATTACAATATTTTTAACATTCTTTTTAAGTAAAGAAACAAGTTTTTATTTTATATCGATATTAGTTCTTACACTATCAGATACTTTTGCAGCATTGGTAGGAAAAAGATACGGATTGTTAAAAATAAATGTACGCGGGAGCATAAAAAGTGTCGAAGGCTCTGTTGCTTTTATTGTGGTGACTTTTTTGTGTGTCCACATACCATTATTGTTGATGACTCAAATAGATAAGGCTAATTGTTTACTCATTGGTATAGTCGTAGCGTTAGTCGTTTGTGGGGCTGAGCTAATCTCTTTTTATGGAGAAGACAATATCATTATTCCTCTAAGTACGCTTTTTATAATAAATAATATGTCGGTAAATACAGTCTATAAAAATTCTGTTCTTATTTTAATGTTAATTTTATCGATAATTTGGATTTTGGTAATTTTTTTGCCAGTTAAAAAGTTTAAAGAATCTTCTATGATTTCGTTTATGCTTGTCTATTTCTTGGCTTTAACTGTCGCTAATGTCCAATGGATCATTCCTTTGATAATTTTTAATGTTATTCTTACAGTTTTAATTGTTTTTTATCAAAAAGTGTTTCATATTGATTTTAAAGACTATAATATCATCAAAGTTTTACAAATAAATATACCATCAGTCGCTATAATTTTGCTAAATTTAACATTTACATACAAAAATATATTTTTTATCACTTTTATATCAAATTTAGCTACTTTTTCTATAATTACATCATATTATTATTCATACGAATACCTTAAAAACAGAATAAGTAAACAAATTGAGTTTTCTATAATATTTATGTCTTTTATACTCAATTACCTTCTTTTAGTATTATTTCCATTGATTATATTTGAATATAAGGCAATTACTATCTTAATTAGCACTTTAAGCATAGTTTTTTCAATTATTATTACGCTAGTAATAATTAAATCTCAAAAAGAAAACATTATCTTGGAACATTCCGACAAAAAGTGGAATATTTTACTCATCTCATCAGCCTCAATTTTGATTTTTTCTGTTGGATTGCAATTGATACTCTGGAGATATTTATGAAAAGATTTTTTGAGATTGTGATAAAATTTAGGATTATCGTTTTAATAATACTTTTTTTGTTATTTGTATTTTTTTTATTTCAATTTAAAAATTATAAAATTGACAACTCTTTA
>MIAN01000165.1 GCA_001829125.1 Spirochaetes bacterium GWB1_27_13
CTATATAAAAAATCTTTGTTGGTATTATTTCTTTAAAAATTACATTAAGAGTCTTTATATAAAATGGATTATCTGTCTCAAAAAGAAAATCAATTATATTATATTTTGTCGAATCTTCAAAAAAATTCATAGGATTGATATTTTTTACTGTATTTATAATCTTTTCAAAATCATTTATCCCTTTATTATCTTTTTCTTTTATTTTTAAAAGTTTATCCCATATTATTTGAATAAATTCTTTTAAATCATACTGTTTCACTACTTCAATATTTAAAAGTTTTGCAGTGCATTCCATAAGTGGTATAATAATTTGTTTAGTTTTACTTATTTCTTTTGGTAGAATTTCCCTAATTAAGCTAATTATATTATATCTATTTTTATTATCTATTTTTTTTTCAAAAAGATTCTCATATTCTCTAAAAAACTCTTCTTTAACTAAAATATCTTCAAGTTCTTCAAGAATATTTTTATCAATATTATAAAAATATTTAATCCCAGAAATATTGCCTAAAATTTTTTGAGCATCAAGATATCCGATTAAAAAATTTCTTTTTAATAATCGCGGATTAAAATCTAAAACATTCCCTAAATCAACAGAGTTTTTTATAAAAATAGTCTCTGTCCCTTCTATTTCTGGTCGCCTGTAAAGTCCTGGACCTGATATATCAACCATTATGATTTTATTATAACCCCGCTCTTTTGCAAGGTAGAATGGTAAATTATCATAAAGCCCACCATCAAGATATAGTTTACCATTAATTTCTGTTGCCTTAAATCCTGGAAAAGTAGAGCTTCCAAGTAAATATTCTTCAAACATACCATTTGGAATATCTTCCTTAAAAAGTTCGATTGGTTTTAAACTATTGACCTCATAAGCAATAAAACCAAAATCAATTTCAGATTGTCTTAGTTTTTCCTCATTCATCAAACCTTTAATTATACCTTTTAATGGGGTCGTATCAAGCCCTTTATTTTCAAGAATTTTCTTTTGAAAGAGTCTAAAAAAGTCAAAATTTTGCTTATTTAAATTAAATTTACCTTCAATCATAAGTTCTTTAGGTACAGAAACAACTTTATCGATACTCAAATTATTCCACAAATCTAAAGCTTCTTCATATAAATCCAAAACAACTAAAGCTCCGTTTAAACTACCAACAGACGAACCAATGACACAGTTAAACTCAAAACCTTCTTCTCTCAACGCCTTCCATACGCCAATTTGATAAGAGCCCTTAGCCCCTCCCCCACCCAAAACTAAAGCATATTTTTTTTTCATATTTTTTCTCCATAAAGAAAAATTATCTATATTTAAATTATACACCATTTTTTAAAATTTGTTGAATATTTTTGTAAAAAAATAGGCTGTCCTAAAAATTTTAAGACAGCCTATAAAAAATTGTTTAAAAAACTATAAGGAAATTAAAAAAGACCACCTTAAAAAGGTGGTCTTTATTGCCTCCAAGCGGAATTGAACCGCTGACACGTGGATTTTCAGTCCACTGCTCTACCAACTGAGCTACAGAGGCATTTTATATATATTATATATATATTTTTTTTTTGAATCTGTCAACATTTTTTTATATATTTTTTTTAAAATATTATTAATCTGTGTTAATAGTTGGCATCTATGAAGTTTTCTGTCTATCAGGATATTGAACAGTACAGATGTTCAGTAGTTTTGTTTTACCTCTGATCTCAGTTGTACCAAGGTCTTTTGTCTGCAAGGAGGGGTCAATTAATTCTTGTGTCTGCCGTGATATAATAAGTGGAACATTAAATTTTTTAGTAAGATTTTCAAGTCTGGATGCTGTATTTACAGTATCACCAATAGCTGTATAGTCCATGCGTTTATTTGACCCAAGATACCCAAGTACGGCATCACCTGTATGTATGCCAATTCCGATTCTTAGTGGAGCAATACCCAAATAACCGATTTCTTCATTTATAACGGTCAACCGTTCAATCATGTTTAGGGCACACTGTACGCTGTTTTCAGCATGATTATCTACTGAAGAAACTGCACTATCAAATATCGCCATAATACCGTCTCCCATTAACTTGTCTAATATTCCATGATGCTCAAAGACTGACTGGATCATGTTTTCATAATAAAGATTGAGCAGGTTTATAACTTTTTCTGGTTCCCAGTTTTCTGACAGGGCAGTAAAATTTCTAATATCAGAAAAAAGAATTGTTACTGTTCGTTTTGTCCCACCAAGTTCTATTTTGCTTTTTCCTGAAATAATATCTGATGCAATGGATTCTGGTAAAAATCGTGACAAACGTTCTTGGCGTTTATTAATCAATAACATTCTACGAATATTTCCTGACAGTATGGCACACAATGGAGTAAAAGTTAAAATTGACCATAATGTTATAGCAGTTTTTATATTATACTGTCCATTGTTGAATAAAATTGTTGTAATTGAACCACCAGGAATAAATAAGCTATACATGATAATAAATGTAGATATTAATAAGATTCCATTAAAGAGAGTTGCAAAGAGACTGTATCTGAATATGGATATAATCAGCAACAAACTACTTACTAAACCGAACATTAGACAAAACATCCATATATAACTATTATTATCACCCATAATATGTACAATCTGGTAGATAAACAGACAAGCAACTATTGTGTCTATTATTGTAACAAAATATTTAACATAATGTGTAAAATATTTTTGAAACTGTTTTTTTCCTATGAACCATATATCGATCATCTGGACGATTGCAAAAAGCAGTATGCTAAGCATTGGAATAAACAATTTTGATATAACTGCATGTATATCAAGGAATGTTACAAAAATTATTTCTAAAAAACAGCCCATGTATAAAACAACACGGAATATTGATATAATTCGCTCTGCCTTGTATTCTTCTTTTTTGAGATGAATATCTATTTCTTTTCGATCTGATTTAAACAATATATCTTGTACGTTATTAAATAGTTGCATGTTTATATTCCATTGTGACTACCCATTATTACGGGGTAAATATCGTGAGTAATAGAAAATACCGATAAAAAAAATTATAATCTCCCCAACTCAAAAAGTCAATATAATTCCGATCAAAATACAAAAAATGTTTAAAAAAAAACTTTTTTATCCCCAAACTTAATGATAAATAAACAACTGCAATCTAAAACCCTAATAAAAAACAAGAATCCGAGAGCCATAAAAATCTATTTAAGTAAAAGGATGTAGTGTATATATTTATGTGTCTTTTACCTGCTATAATTACTATTCTGTTACATTACAAAGAAGTGTATCTCAATCTTCTAATAACTCGATAAAATCGAGTTATTAGAAGCATCTAAATAAAAAAAATTATATTATTTTTCTACCCAAAAATTTACTACCATAAATTTTTGTCCCTGATATTCAAAAGGATATTCAAATAATCCATAACTATAAAGCATATCAGACTTATAATTTGCAGTTGGAATATCACCTACTGTTCCCGAAAAACTTGTCCCTTCTTCTGTTGAAATTGAGTAGTTATTTCCATAAGAAAAACCAGCAGAAAATCCAACTGTAAAACCACCAACTTTATTCTCATTTTCAATTGATATAGATGTGCTGACTGATTTTGATTCAGAATATCCTGTTGAAGTATTAATTCCTATAGTAACAGAGCCACTTCCGATTCCTACAGCACGAGGACCATATTCATTGCCAGTATTTGCAGTTAATATTGCAGTTTTTTCTGCAGAAGTTGGATAGGATAATATATTACCAATTGTGTGTTTTAAGACATTTGAGTCAATATCGAAATTTTCACCATTGTTTGCATTATAAAAATTTCTCTCGACTGAATAAGTCCCTGCCTTACGTGGAATAGAAATATGAATATTTTTATTAATCTCATTAGCAACCGGAGACTCCAATACTTTATAGTAATATACATCATAAGGAATTGAAGAGAATATTACTTTATCCTCACCATGACCTGAATTATAAGAAAAAGAAACCTCTTTTGTAATTGATTGACCTGAAGTCCAATCAAAGGAATTCTCTATAGTAGCTTTGAATGATGAACCACTGTTTGTTATAGGTTCTTCAAATTCATATCCAATAATAAGTCCGTATGAGAAACCTATTGATTTTGATTTTTCCACAGTCTGCCCACTTGACTGTCCAAAAGATGCAGAACAACCTTCCTGTCCATATTCACTTTGATAAGGAGGGCTTGCAAGAACTGTCAGTACTATCGGATTTGAAAATAATAATTCATGGTTTTGATATTCAACAATCCTTGAATCATTATCAATATTTGCAGCACAAACAACAGCATTAGTTCCCCCTGTGCTGGTTCGATGAAATAATGTTGCATTATTTCCATTTGCATCTTTTCCTAATATGTATAAATATGTATCTACTTCATTTGTGTCTTGTGTAGTACAGTAAAGGTCCTCTTTACCGTCACCATTAAAATCTCCATGATCAGTACTTGCTCTGGAAAAAAAATTTTCCCATGAAGTGGAATAAAGAGTTGCATAAGTATGCTTTGCATCATCATAGATTGTAGAACCAAATAACATTTCGTCAATTCCATCCCCATCAAAATCTAGTAATTCTAATCCATGAAAAGGAGAGTTTTCCGCAGAATAATAATAAGAATCACCATTTAGAATTGTTGCAAAATTATTTCTGAAATCATCCAATATTATAAGTCTGTAGTAAGTACCTTCCCATGCAGCAATTACAATTTCGTCCAAATTATCGCCATCTATATCTCCGCTTTTTACACGCCCCTGCCTATAATTTCGGTTATTAAACACCATAAATTGATCTGTTTTCCCAGTAAACGGTGTTGTTAATGTTCCATCATATAAATTATAAGTTCCTGTACCTGCTGTGTTATTCCCCAGTATCACAAATTCTTTTTTTGAATCTCCATCAAAATCACCGCATGCACTCCAATTCCACCAACCTGACGGAAATATCTTTGACTCTTTTATAACTGGTGTTGATGTATTAACATTTTTGAATATGAAAAAATATTTATCCCAGCTAACTAACAATTCATCTTTGCCATCTCCGTCTAAATCTCCTGTATCCAGAAAGTGATAAGGTGTTGAAGGAGTTGATTCTACAGAAGTAAGAGTTGATATAGTTGTTATATAATCCGAATTAGATTTATCAATATATTTTAATTTAAGATCAATATTCACACCATTCTGTATAGAATATACAACGACAATTTCATCTTTACCATCTCCGTCAAAATCAGAAGCGATTGTACTATCTCTTATTATTCCATTGATCCATGATTGATCTGAATCAGAATAAAGTTTTGTTGGTGCTGTTAACGGTGCTTGTCCTGAAATATCGTCATAAATTCCAGTATCTTTGTTATCACTTGTATCACGCCAACCTGCAAAATAAAGTTCTGTACGTGGAGCCAGACAACCTTTTTTCTTTCCTAATGGATTATAATCAGCCGAAAGAGTTTCACCTGATGGGTTTTTCACATCTCCTATATTTGTATTAACACCAAGGGTATTAAGCATAGTCGTGAAGTTACTACTGATAGTTGTCGTCACAGTATTGTTTGTAGTAGTTGTAGTTGTTTCTTCTATTTTTGGTTGACAAGACCAAATAAAAATAAAAAATAAAAGAAAAATTAAACTATTTTTTCCCATTTTATCCTCCTAAAGATAATTGCAAAAAGATTCTTTCTATACAGAAAGAATTTGTTCCTTGATGAAAATAACAATAAATAATAATATCCCACAAAATTTATAATTAAAACTATTATGTCTGAGCTGATAATAAAATCTATAATTTCGACTACTATATTATTGAACTGATAGTAAAATTTATAATTAAAATTACTATATTATTGAACTGATAGTAAAATTTATAATCTAAGTTTTCTAAAAAGTCAAGGCAAAGAATAAAAAAAATTATTCTCTAATAATTAATCGGTTAAAAGGGCTTTCCAAGATAATTTGTTAGAAAAAAATTGATTAAGGTAAGTAAATACTGAGAGTTTGAATTTCTTGCAATTTATTTTATAATAAATTTCAAAAAATCATAGGAAATATCATTATACAATAATTCACAAAAAATAAGACATTAAAAAATATTGACTTTACAATTATTCTACTTTATACTTTAAATCATAGCTTAATCATGAGGAAAAATATGAACTCATTAAATGATATAATGAAAGAAAGAGAAAAAAATGGATTAAAATTTATACTTATTTTTCGTTTCTTTTTTATGTTTACATTAATAGGATTAACTGTTTTTGTTGCACAAAGTATATTTGAACAAATTATTGTAATATCATTAATGTCAATTTCTATGATAACAGGAGTTATTTTCTGGTTTCTATTGAATAAAGGAAAATTCTTAAACTTCATAGGTCTATTTGGAGCAATTTTTGATATATTAATTTTATTGATTTTACCATTCCTCTGGTATATTTCTATTGGAGGCGAGATAGTATCGAAAGCCTATATTTTAAAAGCTGGAAGTATTTATGTAACAAGTTTTTCAATACTAATTATTCATTGTCTTGCGAATAGACCTATCTACCCTTTAATTATTACTTTAGGTGTTATCCTAAACAATATAATTTACCTTTTGTATTCTTTAAATGATAAAAGAGTTATTATAACTTCTAATTTATTAGATCATATTTTAGGAGCTAGCTTCGCACCAGGAATTTTAATTATATTTTTAGTAGTTTTTACATCAATGGGCATAATTTTATCATATTTTCTTTCAAAGAATCGTAAAACAGTATTTAATGCTGTTAAATATGAAAAGCAGAATGAACAGATTTCAAGATATTTTTCGCCTAATGTTTATAAAAGATTATCTGAAGGTAACGAAATATTATTTGAAATTGGCGGAAGAAAACAAAATGTTGCTATTTTATTTGCAGATATAAGAGATTTTACAAAAATGTGTGATACAATGAGTCCAGAAGAAATTACAAAATTTTTATCCTCTTATCATGAATTAATGGTTGAAGCAATATTTAAATATGGGGGCACTCTTGATAAATTTATAGGTGATGGAATAATGGCTACTTTTGGAACTCCAGATACTTCAGAAGAAGATGCCTCAAATGCTGTTAAGGCTGGGCTTGAGATGAAAAGATATTTAAAAGAATTTAATACAAAAAGAATTAAAGATGGCTTAGAACCTATTAGACAAGGAATTGGTATTCATTATGGAGAAGTTATAGCAGGAAACATTGGTAGTAAAAATAGAATAGAATATACTGTTATAGGCGACTCTGTTAATGTTGCAAGTAGAATTGAAAGTTCTTGTAAAGAAACAAAGCAAGATTTTCTTGTGTCAGAAAATATAGTAAAAAAAACATACGGACAATTTATCTACGAAGATGTTGGATTAATATCAGTAAAAGGAAAAACACAACCTATAAAACTATATGCTATAACACAGATTAATTAGATTGTCTCTGATTCCTTCAAAAATCAGTAAAGTAATGGGTTTACTCATCAAATGCCCCTGCCCTATACATTTTTTCTAAATTATGAGCAAATCTTAACTCTTTATCAGTAAATTTATACAATGGATTTATTTTTGGAATATTATCCATCAAAAAATAACAATCTGGTCGAAGTAAATCATTTGACATAATACTTGTATCATGAGTAGTTAAAATTACTTGACAATCATTCTTTTTTAACTCTTTTACAATGATTTCGGCTAAATTTTGATGATAAAACGCATCAAATTCGTCAATAAAAACAAAATATGGCTTATTTGAATCATCTCTTAATCTTTGTAACCAATAATAGAATAATGTTAAAGAACGAGTTCCAGTTGAAGCATTATTAATAAAATTGATACTTTTTTTACCAAAATCAAAAACAATTCGTTTTTTTTCGTCAATTTCTATTGTTTTTAATTTACATTTAATTCCAGATTCATTTAAAAATATTTCAAACTCTTTTAAATTATTTTTTTGTATAATGTCTTCTAATATATCAGCTGTTCCTATTTCATAGCCAATATAAATTCTTTCTTCCAAAGATTTAAAAAATAACATTTTATCTACAAAATTAACAAATTGTAAGAATATACTATTGGTAATTTTTGTATTACTATTAATGTATTTAATAGCAGATATTTTACTTTGACTCAAATCTCTATTTAAAGTCTCAGCACCTTCCAAATCGATAAAAATTTCTTTGTCGTTTTCTCTATCATAATACACCACAAGTTTACCATTTATTGTTAGTTTTTCAAAAATTAATTCTTCAGATGATTTTTTTGAATAACTATATTCAACTATATCATCTCCAAATTTGAAATTGAAATAAAACTCTGCTATTTTATTATCATTTTGACCATTTAAATAATTATCATAATATTCTGATCTTTTTTGTTTATCCGTCAAATGTGAAATTATATCAAAAATTGCCAAACCAAGATTTGATTTACCACAGCCATTTAGTCCGTATATCAAAGCTTTATTAACAATACCGTTTTTAATACAATCTGAGTTAAACTCATAATTTTTAGTTTGCGACAAATCAAAAACAAATTTTTCATTAAAATTCTTAAAATTTGTTACTTCAAATCTATTTAGCATAAAATAATCCTCTGTATTTTTGTCGGCTCATTATTCCAAATAATAAAACATTATACGATTTTTTGCAACAATTACCGTAAAAAAATTACGGTAAAGGGTACAATTTTTATTTTTTACAAAGAATAAAAATTAAGCAGAACCATAAATTTTGATATAATAAAATTGTAAAGAAAAAAAACACATAAAAATGAGGAATATATGTGTTACAATATAGATTATACAACAGAATTATTTGTTTTCATTGATGATTTTTTTAAATTTTTAGAAAATGGCTTTTTTTAATCTAAAAAGAGATTTTCCTATAAATCTTTGCCATTTTTATTGTTATTAGTTCAATTTTTGTTATCATTAAATAAAGAAACAAAAGTATCGTTATTTGCATGAGATTCAACACCATTACCAGTAGTAGTAATAAGATAATAAATAGGCATAAAGTAGTAAAATATTATATAAAACAAAGTTTGACTATTTACATAGTCTGTTTGTGATCTTTGTGTTAAAATTTTACTAAATGTAATTTGACATTCGTGTTATAATATTTTCCACATCAAAGTAAATATCTATTTCCAACAAAAAATATTGTTATAAAAAAAATTATTAATTTTTTAAAAAAAACAATATTATTTTTCTAAAAAAATAGTATAATAAACAATATGATTAATACATTTGAATACATAGTAAACACATCAAAAGATTATATTTCGCTAATAAATAAAGAATACAGATACATAGTGGTAAATGACGCTTATTGCACCACTTTGGGACTAAAAAGAGAACAAATTTTAAATAAAACAGTTGCCGAACTATGGGGCGAGAATAAATTTGCTAATCTAATAAAACCTCATTTTGACAAATGTTTTTCGGGAGAAGAAGTTCATTGCATCGAAAAATTTAGATTTGGCGATATGGATAGATATATGCATGTCGTTTATTACCCATATATTGAAGAACACGGGATAACTCATGTATTAGTTTTTTCACATGATATATCAAAAGTAAAAGAAATTGAAGAAAGGCTAATCGATTTTGAGTTTAAAGATTTAAAAACTGGCTTATATAACAGAAAATCATTAGAAATAGTATTAGACATCGAACTTGATAAATCAAAACGACAAAATAACAACCATATTGCCTTAATGCTTATCAATTTGGAAAATTTTAATAAAATAAATAAAATTTATGGTTACGACATAGGAGACATTCTACTTGAGAATACTGGGATACGAATAAAAAACTCACTAAGAAATAGTGACTATGTTTTTAGGTTTGAAGGTGATGAAATTGTTGTAATTCTTTCTACAATAACAAAAGATACACATGTTTTAGAAGTCGCACGAAAAATTTATAACAGTATTTCTATTCCATACAACTATAAAGAACAGGACATAATTATAAATAGCCATATTGGTATTTCTATATCACCAAATGATGGTAAAACAAAAGAAGAACTACTAAGAAAAGCGATTTTTGCAGTATCAGAAGCCAAAAGACTTGATGATAAATATTTAATTTTTGATGAAAATCTGCATAAACAAGCCATTGATCGGCTCGAAATAGAAAAAGACTTACAAAAAGCATTCCAAGAAGAACAATTAGAATTATATTTTCAACCAATCGTTAATATGAAATGTAAAATTGTTGGTGCAGAAGCACTCATTAGATGGAATCATCCTGTAAAAGGACTTGTTCCACCAATGGATTTTATCCCTATCGCACAGGAAAGCAATTTAATAATTTCTATTGGAAAATGGGCATTGTTTGAAGTTTGTAAAAAATTAGAAAAATGGACTAAAGAGTTTGATATTTATATATCTGTAAATCTTACACCCCGTGAATTTGAAAACCCAAACTTATTAGAAATAATAGAAAACGCAACAAAAAACCATCATTCCTTTGACACAAAACATTTAAAACTTGAGATTACAGAAACTGAAAGTATGAAAAATTATAAAGATTCATGCGAAAAAATCAAAATTCTAAAAAATATGGGTATAGATGTGTTGGTTGATGATTTTGGCATTGGGCATTCTTCACTTAGTTATCTAAAACACCTGCCTGTGGCAACGATAAAAATAGATAAAGCATTCGTAGATAATATCACAGAAAGTGATAGTGAAATCGAATTTCTTACTGGCATCATCGATATAATAAAAAGTAGAGAAAAAGACATAATAATAGAAGGTGTTGCTACAAAAGAACAATACGAAATACTAAAAAAACTTGATTGCAACAAAATGCAAGGATATTATTTTAGTAGACCAGTTAGAGAACCAATCTTTGAAGAAATGCTAAAAAAGGGTGTATTACCATAAATTTTAAATAATATCTTTTTTTTTTAATATTCGATAAATACATACCAAAAACAACCAAAATTTATTGATTTCTCACAAAAAGAATGATATTTTTTTTAAAATCAATAAATTTTACTTGCAAAGGCTTTTTTATGAAAAAGAATTTGATTTTAATTGTTTTTATTTTAATTATTTCTACTTTTATTTTTTCTAATACAAATGACAAACAAACATCAAAAAATTCAAAGTTTATAGAATTTGCTGTTGGTGGTAGTTTTAGTCATTGTTTTAATTTTAAGTATAGTATTCAAAAAAGATATTATGAAAACAGATTTTATCTTGAATATCTTTCCTTTACTCATCTATTTTCTAGCTCATTGGTATTTGAATTTGATTATTATATAAATAAAAAATTTAGTTTAGGCATTATCGTTTCTTTAGGATATGGGGCTAGCTTAAGTTACTTTTTTTTATTGGGTATTAATAATTTAATATTTACTTTAAAATTTAACAATAAATTTGGCAATTTATTTAAAAATATGCTTGTTTTAGAATATGGGATTAGTTTAATTGGTCAATATGGTCTTAGTTATAACTATAATGGTAATTTTTCATTAATATTAGGAGATATTTCAACTACTTTTAGAGGTGGTCCCAATTTATTAATAGGATATGAACTAAAAACTAAAAAGAATTTTAAATTTTTAATTGGTGGTACTTTTGAAGCAAATTTTGATTATTATACAAAAATGGATAAGTTAACTAAAAAATATGATAACGCATTTTTTTCAAATTTCTTATGGGGCATTGAGTTTAGATGGAGTTTTTATTCAATAAATGAATTAAAATAGTTTTTCATTTCAAAACTAAAAATATAAAAACTAAAGGATACTTGTTTTATGAAAAGGAATTTAATTTTAATTATTTTGATATTTATAGTTTCTACTTTTATTTTTTCTAATACAAATGGCAAACAAATACAAAAAAATTCAAAGTTTATAGAATTTGCAATTGGTGGTAATTTTAACCATTATTTTAATTTTAAATATTCTAATCAAGAAACCTCATATAAATTTAATTCTTCTTTTTATGACTATGAAATATCTTATTTCGATAACCTTACTAATTTTCAATTTGCTCAATTATTTTCCACTTCTTTAGTATCTGAATTGAATTATTATATAAATAAAAAATTTAGTTTAGGAATTACTGCTTCTTTAGGATATGGAACGACTTTAAACTATGGTTTAGTTTTTTCTATTATTAATAATTTAATAGGTAATTTTAAAATTAATACTAAATTCGGTAATTTGCAAAAAAATATGCTTGTTTTAGAATATGGCATTAGTTTAATTGGTCAATATAATGTAAATTATAACTTAGATTATGATTTAGAAAGTCTTTTAACTACTTTTAGATATGGTCCAAACCTATTAATAGGTTACGAATTAAAAACTAAAAAGAATTTTAAATTTTTAATTGGTGGTACTTTTGAAGCAAATTTTGATTATGGTAAAGAGACTTTTTGGAATGAAGGATATACTAAAATATTTTTTGCAGATTTCTTATGGGGCATCGAGTTTAGATGGAGTTTTTATTCTATAAATCAACTAAAATAACATATATATTTTCTAAATTTAGCCACAAATTTTCTAATTCTATATCTAATAATAAAAATCAAAGTGGGGGTTGTCTGTAAGTAAAATTTTACAAAAAATAACTTTTTGGACAGCCCCACTCTAAAACATCTTATTAAAATCTAACCTTTACAGTTACTTTAT
The DNA here is from genome assembly GCA_001829125.1 of Spirochaetes bacterium GWB1_27_13. Taxonomy (GTDB): domain Bacteria; phylum Spirochaetota; class GWE2-31-10; order GWE2-31-10; family MWDO01; genus GWC1-27-15. Next base: position 12,659 of record MIAN01000165.1, read on the forward strand.
AGTTTTGATAAAAACCAAGATTTACATTTCCAAACTCACCTGGTTGCCAGTTAGTATTAAGCATATACCAATCAAATGGATACATTGCTGTAAGATTTATAGTAAATGCTTGAAATGGTTCTACTTCAAGTGAAAGGCTTAGTAAACCAGATTGGTCATCTATGCCAAACATATAATTTGCACTAAGATTTAGATAATCATTTGTTTTCCATCTAATTAAACCAAAAAGATAATTATGTCTTAAAAAATTTAATTGTTTTTTCTTTGCATCTAAAAAACCCATTCTTCCAATAGGGCTATAATTTGCCCAATCTTCCTTTTTAAAGCCTGCCAATTGATTATCAGAATACAAATTATCCAATTTTCCATCCCACCAATCAAGCATTCCACTACCATAAAACATATATTCTAAAAGTAAATAAACTTTGCCACCGGGTAGCGTGTAATCAACTCCAATTGCTGCTTCTAAGCCTTCGTAACCTTTAAACTCTTTGCCGTAATATTTACTGTCTCTAAAAGCCCTTTGTTCAAAACGATAAATCATATCAACAAAAAGTCCAACTTCAACATCCGCTTTCATGCTAAAACCTGCTATATGTGTAAAATCATTTTGTGTAGAAGGTGGTAAGCCAAGCTCTTTTGGGTCTTTTAGATAATCTATTTCTGGGGTAAAAAGTGTGTATAAAAACTCAAAATTTAATTTTTTTACAGAAAAAATCGTTGCTGCACCGAATTTAAACCCCCAGCCTCTACTTTCGATAGGATTGTCTGGTGCGATTACAAAAGTTTGGATTTTCCACAAATCCATTGGGTAGAATGTTCCTACGACTGCAAGTTTGCCCTCTGGTCGTCCTTCTCTAAAAGCATCTCGTGGATTAAATAAGTCAATTGGGCTAAAAGCAAAACCATAACCTCTTGCGAGTCTAATTAAACCCGCTTCTATATCAAAATAATCATTTCCACCCTTAAAATACAATCTTTCTAATTCAAACGAGCCAACATAAGTTGATTTGTAGTAGAATGGGATAGAAAGAAAACTTCCATAAATATTATTTGGATTTAATACAGTTGTTCCATTAGATAGAGCTTCTTGTATATAATAAAGTCTATAAGGATTTGTTAAACTACCAGATAGTGTATTTATATTTATCGCAAAACCAAAAGATAGATAATCACCAATATTAGTCTTAAATCGTAAGTTTGCTTGATTGCTCCATCCCCAATTAAAGCCTCCAGGAATATGGTTTATATTATTTTTATAATGGCTTAAATTAATAGTGGATTCTAAAACTCCATTAAATTGGATTTTTGATTCTTTAGAAAAAATAAAAAAACAAATTGATAAAACAAAAATTATAAGAGCTATTTTTTTCATAGTTTTCTCCCAAAGCAATTGTATTATTGAACTAATACAAGTATAATAGTAATAGTACAATATGTCAAGTAGAAAATTAAATTTATTTTTTCTTATTTTTTTTCTTTAGATGAGCTGGCATCATCTTGTTTCTTGCAACTTTAAAAGCAAAACGCATTATTTGTTCTGTTGAAACATTTTGACCATATTTTTTCATCATAATTAGAGTTATTGCCTTCAAATCCTGCTCGCTTAACAACAAATAAACAAATCTTTCTCGCTCATCTTCAGTCATATCTTCATATTCTACCATAATCATCCCCATAACACATATTAGCACAGATTTTCATTGGACTACACTTTATTATATACCAAAAGCGTAATTTGTGTCAATCTGTGTTCATCCGTGTTATATCATAAATATATATTAATGTAATAATTTTATTAATCTTTACTTAAAAATGCTTTTTTGTTATATAATCTTATCAGGAAATAATTATGCAAAATATTCTAATTGAATTAAAAAATATAACAAAATTATGCTCTAATTCTCTTTCAATAAATAATTTATCTCTACAGATTCTTTCTGGGGAAATTCATTCTATTGTAGGGATGAAAGGCAGTGGAAAATCTGCTTTAGTAAAAATAATTGCAGGAATTTATGAACTCGAAACTTATACTGGTGAATTAATAATTAATGGCGTTACAATTGATAAAAATACAAAAAGTAATCTCAAAAATATTGGGGTTGTTTATCAAGATCAAAATTTAATTAAAGATATGACAATTCTAGAAAATATATTCTTGGGTAATGAAATAAAAGAAAATGGAATTATAAAATGGAAAAAACAAATAGAAATGACATATAATTTATTTGAAATTTTAAATATCAATCTTGATCCTGATACAAAACTGAAAAGTTTGAGTTTGGGAGAACAACAACTTGTTAAAATAATAAAAGCAATAACAAAAGACCCCAAAATTATAATTTTTGATGAACCAACAATCGGCTTAACTAAAATAGAATTAGAAAATCTGTTTTGTCTCATAAAAAAATTAAAAGAAAAAGGAATAACCTGTATTTATTTTACTAAAGAATTAGAAGAAGCATTAAAAATATCAGATAGAGTTTCTATTTTAAAAGAAGGAAAAATAGTTTTTACAGAAATAAATAAAGATTTAAATAAAGAAACCATTTTGTCTTTAATTTCTGGCAGAGAATCCAATCGCACAAAAAATATCGATCTAATTTCTCAACAATGGGGAATTACTGAAAGAGAAAAAGAAATTATTATATTTTTAATAAAAGGTTATAGTAATAAAGAAATTTCTGGTAAATTATTTATTTCTATAAATACTGTAAAGACCCACATAGCAAAGATTTATCAAAAACTCGGTATAAACCAAAGAATCGACTTAATAAACCTAATCCTCGATTTTAAAGAATAAAATCTCTAAAATTTTCAAATCGTCCAATCGGGTGATTTCTTCCAAAAAGTCTACATTTTATAAAATCATCCGAAAGTATGATTGACAATCAATATTTTTTAGCATTATACTCACTGTATAGTTTGATTGGATTTGCAAATCTAAAAAATCATTAAAAAAACTGTTTGAATTATTCAAACAGATCAGAAAACAAGGAGATTTATTTTATGAAAAAGGTCTTATTTTTATTGACAATTTTAATCGCTTCTTTAGCGTTCTTTTCTTGTGGAGAAGAAAAATTTAAAATCGGTTTATCTTTACCAACACAAAGAGAAGAAAGATGGGTTAGAGACAAAATAAAAATGCTTGAAGTTGCAAAAAAACTCGGTGTTGAATTAATGGTACAAGTTTCTGACAATGATCAAGGGAAACAAACTTCTCAATGTGAAAATTTAATTTCTCAAGGTGTAAAAGTTCTTATCGTTGCTCCACATGATGCAAGTGCTTCTTCTACAATAATAGAAAAGGCTCACAAATCAAAAATCCCTGTAATTTCTTATGATAGGTTAATAATGAACTCAAATGTAGATGTTTACATTTCTTTTGATAATGTTAAAGTTGGTGAATTACAAGGTGAATATTTGACTAAACTTGTTCCAAAAGGAAATTATGTTATTCTTTCAGGAGCTCCTACTGATAATAACGCCACTTTATTTAAAGAAGGTGCAATGAAATTTATAAAACCACTCGTTGATAAAGGTGATATAAGAATAGTAATGGAACAAGCAGTAATTGACTGGCAACCAGCAAACGCACAAAAATTAATGGAAAACGCATTAACTGCAAACAACAATGATATTCAAGCAGTATTAGCACCAAATGATGGTACTTCTGGCGGATGTATCCAAGCTTTAGCAGGTCAAAAACTCTCTGGTAAAGTACCTATCACAGGTCAAGATGCAGAATTACAAGGTGCACAAAGAATAGTACAAGGCACACAAACAATGACAATTTTAAAAGATACAAGATTTCTTGGTGAAAAAGCAATTGAAATTGCTATGAAATTAGCAAAAGGTGAAAAATTTGATACAAACGGTACAGTAAATAATGGTAAAATTGATGTTCTTTCTATTTTATTGACTCCTATTGTTGTTGATAAAGCAAACATCGATGAAGTTTTAATAGAAAGCGGCTATTTGAATAAAGAAGATGTTTACAAAAAATAAAATACGCTCGCAATAATTGCAAAGGTGGAATGGCGTTTATGTCGTTCCACTCAAATTTTTACAAAAAAGGATTAAAATATGAATGGCGATATTATTCTTGAAATGAAAGGAATTACAAAAGAGTTCCCCGGAGTAAAAGCTTTAGATAATGTCACATTTCAGGTAAAAAAAGGTGAAATTCATGCCTTAGTTGGTGAAAATGGGGCAGGAAAATCAACTTTAATGAAAGTATTAAGCGGCGTTTATCCTTATGGGACTTATAATGGTGATATAATTATAAATGGTAAAGTCCAAACTTTTAAAACTATAAAAGATAGTGAAAAAGCTCGCGTTGCTATCATCTATCAAGAGCTTGCTTTAATAAAAGAAATGAGTATATGTGAAAATATTTTTTTGGGAAATGAAAAAAATAAAAATGGAATAATCAACTGGGATATATCTTTTTCTGAAACAACTAAAATCTTAAAAGAAGTCAAAATGAATGCAAATCCTTCTACTAAAATACTAAATCTTGGTGTTGGTGAGCAACAACTTGTAGAAATAGCCAAAGCAATAGCAAAAAATGCAGATATTTTGATACTTGATGAGCCAACAGCCGCTCTAACAGAGACAGAAGCAGACAATCTTTTAAATATTCTAAAAGAATTAAAAGCAAAAGGTGTAACTTGCATTTATATTTCTCATAGGCTAAAAGAATTATTTCAAATCGCAGATAGAATGACGATTTTAAGAGATGGAAAAACTGTTTGTACAGAAGAAAGAAAAGATTTAACAGAAGATAAATTAATTGCAAAAATGGTAGGTAGAGAATTAACTCAAATCTATCCTAAAAAACAAAGAACAGCACAAGAAGTCGTTTTTGAAGTAAAAAATTGGACTGTTTATGACCCTTCAATAGATGAAAAAGTAAATCATAATATAAATTTTGTTGCAAAAAAAGGAGAAATACTTGGTATTGCAGGACTTATGGGTGCGGGTAGAACAGAACTTGCAATGAGTATTTTTGGCGTTTGGGGTCGTATTACTTCAGGTGAAATTTTTCTTAATGGAAAAAAATTAAAACTTAAAGGTGCAAAAGATGCTATCAGTGCAGGTATAAGTTTATTATCTGAAGATAGAAAAAGATATGGTTTAGTTTTAAATCAAGATATAAAATCTAATATAAGTTTATCAAGCCTTGAAAAAATTTCAAAATTTTATGTTATAAATAAAAATGAAGAAATTAAAAGCAGTAATGAATATTCAAAAAGCTTAAAAATAAAAACACCTTCTATTGAACAAAAAGTTTGTAATTTAAGTGGTGGTAATCAACAAAAAGTAGTTATTGCAAAATGGCTTATGACAAAACCAAAAGTTTTGATACTCGATGAACCAACAAGAGGAATAGATGTCGGTGCAAAATTTGAAATATATAATATAATGAACGAATTAGTTGACAATGGAGTTTGTGTTATAATGATTTCTTCTGACCTTCCTGAAATTCTTGGAATGAGTGATAGAATTTTAGTAATGCACGAAGGAGTATTTAATAAGGAATTATTAAGAGAAGAAGCAACACAAGAAAAAATAATGTATTATGCCACAGGTGGAGTTTAATTAGTTAAATATCAATCTGTGTTATCAGTGAAAATCGGTACTAATCCGTGTTATAAGTTTTTATAGGAGGATGTAATGGAAAACGAAAAAGAAAACAAATTCTTTAGTTTTATTCAAAAATCAATAAAAGAAAATATCAGACAATCAACAATGATTATAGCTTTACTTGCTATATGGTTAATTTTTACATTTTTAACAAATTTTATATTTATTAGTCCCCGTAACCTTTCAAATTTATTTTTACAAAGTGCAACAATTGCAATACTTGCCTGTGGAATGACATTAGTCTTAGTAGCAGGGCATCTTGACCTTTCTGTTGGTTCTGTTGCCGGTTTTATTGGTGCTATTGCAGCCGTTTTACAGGTTAAACTTAATATGCCAACTATTCCAACTATTTTACTTGCTATGATTGTTGGTGGAATGGTAGGTGTATGGCATGGTTATTGGGTTGCACATAAGCAAATACCTGCATTTATTGTAACTCTCGCAAGTATGATTGCTTTTAGAGGTGCGATACTTGGGATTACTGGCGGGCAAACAATTGGTCCTATGAAAGATAGTTTTAAAGCAATTGGACAAGATTATCTACCTTCTTTTCTTTATAGAATAACTCCAAAATTAGACCAATTTGGAAATGCTATAAAAGATTCTTATGGAGATGTGGTAACTGGCTGGGTTTCTATATTTGGTGGTAAATTTTATGAAACTAATCAACCACCTTTTAATGATATAAGTTTAATTTTTGCTCTAATATTTATTGCACTGTTCATTTTCTTCCAAATTAAAAAAAGACAATCAAGAATCAAATATGGTTTTAAAGTTCTACCTTTAAACTTTGAAATTTTAAAAATAGTTTTACTAAGTGTTGTAATTGCTTTATTTTTCTCAATAATGATTTTTGATAAAGGTATTCCTTATGCTATACTTTTAGTAATAGGTTTAACATTATTATTTTCTTTTATATCAAATAATACTCCTTTTGGTAGACATCTTTATGCAATAGGAGGAAATGCTGAGGCTGCTAAACTTTCTGGAATTAATATTAAACAAAGACTAATGAGTCTTTTTGTAATAATGGGTGTAATGACTGCTATTGCTGGTGTTGTTTTTACATCAAGGTTGAATGCTGCAACAACTTCTGCTGGTCAAAACTTTGAGCTTGATGCAATAGCAGCTGCTATAATCGGTGGTACAAGTACAATGGGTGGCGTTGGTACGATATTTGGGTCTATAATAGGTGCTTTGGTTATGGCAAGCCTTGATAACGGAATGAGTTTAATGAACCTCGATGTTACTTATCAATACATCATAAAAGGATTAATTTTATTACTTGCTGTATGGGCTGATATAGCAACAAGAAAAAAAGCATAAATTTGATTTTAGAAAAAATAAATTTTATAACAAAAAATTTTATTAGGTTATACTCAAACCACTCAAGTTTGAGTATATACCTAAAATTAATACAATCTTTTATGTTTTAATGAAGCGATAGATTTGGGGTAAATTTATACTATATAGTTATAAGGTGTATAGATGATTGAATTAGTTAACATTTCAAAAAAAATAGGTTATGAATATATTTTAAAAAATATAAATTTAAAATTTCATAAAAATAATATTACTGGTATAATAAGCCTTAATAGCTCAGAAACCTCAAATTTATTAAAAATAATATCTGGTCACATAATTCCTTATTCTGGAAATATTATTATCAATAATAAAGAATATAAAAGAAATAAAGAAAGTGGTTATGATGTATCATTAATTTCTTCTTGCTTTGGTTTTGAAAAATTTTTTCCATATCTATCAACTATTGATAATTTTTTTATTGGTAATTTAAAAAATGTTACAAAATTTGGTATAATTTCAAAATCTACTCAGATTAAAAAGATCAAAGGATTATTAGAAGAGTTTAATTTTCAATATATTTTAAATAAAGAGGGATACTTATTATCAAAAGAAGAAAAATCATTATTATCAATAATAAAATTATTACTAGATGATTCTGAATTTTATGTAATAGATAAAACTACTTATAATATTTCAATAGAATGCTATGATAAATTTAAAAAACATTTGAAAAAATTAAAAGAGAAAGAAAAAGGGATTATTTTTGTACCTGATAATCCAAATCAGATTTTTGACATTTGTGATAATATAGTTGTTTTAAGAAATGGTGAAAATGTATTTTATGAAGATGTAAAAAAAACATCTATTGATGAAATATATAATATAATGAATAATACGCAATATACAATAAATCAGGAAATTAAAAATAAATTTTATCAATATAATGCAAATGTTAAAAATTTTACTAATTTAATACAAAAAACAATCAAATTAATAGAAAATTTTTGCAATTTAAATTCTATATTTATTATTTATCAGGAGTTCAATAAAAAATTTAATATAGCATTCTCAGATGATATTAGTATTATAGATCAGGAATTCTTAAATAATAATATTGAAAATATTTTAAATACAATAAAAAATAATAAAATAAATATTAGAGGTAACAATTATATTTTTTTTGAAATAAATAAAAATAGCTCATTTTATAGCGTTTTATTTTTTTTAAGTAAGAAAGGGAAATATTTAGAAACTTTGAAACAAATATTAAATGAATTCTCAATCTGTTATCAAAATATTTATGAAAAAATATTAATAGAATTAAGGAACAAACAAAAAGAGATTGATGACATAGCTATTAAGAAAGAATTAGATATTGCTAAAAACATACAATTATCATTATTACCTAAAATACCAAGTTTAAAAGAATATGAAATTTCTGCAAAAATGATTCCAGCAGAAGATGTTGGTGGAGATTATTATGATTTTATAAATTTTCAAAATAGACTTTGGATTGGTATTGGTGACGTATCAGGACATGGTTTAAAATCTGGACTTATTATGATGATGGCTCAAACGGCTTTCTCAACTATCCTTTTATCGCATCCAAATATATCCAATTGTGATTTAATTAAGCAGGTTAATAAAGTAATATATGATAATGTTCATAATAGATTACAAGATGATAATTTTATGACATTATCATTTTTTTGTGCTGATAATAATGGCAATGTTTTATTTTCAGGATGTCATCTTGATATAATTATCTATAGATATGAAACAAAAGAAATAGAAAATATTCCAACAAATGGATTTTGGTTGGGGATTATTCCAGAATTAGGTGAAGAAACTATAGATTATTCATTTAAATTAAATAAAAATGATATATTAATTTTATATACAGATGGACTAATAGAAGCTCATGATAAAATTAATGAATTATATGGTTTACAAAGATTAACAAATGTTATAATAAAGTTCTCAGATTCTAATGTTGAAAATATTAGAGATTCTATATTAGACGATGTTTTTCATTATTTAGATAAACAAAAGGATGATATAACTTTATTGGTTATTAAAAAAAATTAAAAACTTTACTCATCAAACAAATACAAATTAGCTTACAAAAAATTAAAATCTTTTAATAAATTTAAAAAAATAATATAAATGTTGATTTTTTTAAATTTGAGATTATAATTATAATTGTCAGTATAAATTAGACATTTATTCTACCTTTTTAAACATTAATAATTTTTTCAAAACGAGATATTCGCTGCGGAGAAAGAAAATTATGGATCAAAATATTTTTATAGCAAGACATCCGATCTTTGACAAATATAACAAGATATTTGCTTATGAAATATTATTTAGAGATGAGATGAAAAATTCTTTTTCTAACATAGATGGAACAACGGCTTCACAATCAGTAGTTCAAAGACTCCTTATAGATTTTGGATTAAATAACGTTTCAAATGGAAAACCTTTTTTTATAAATCTCACTGAAAAATTTTTATTTAATGATGTAATTTTATTCTTGCCTCCAAGTCAAGTTGTTTTTGAAATCCTAGAAAACATAGAACCATCAAATACATTACTTCAAAGGTGCATTTTTTTACAAGAAAAAGGATATAAACTTGCTTTAGATGATTTTGAATATGACGAAAAATGGGATGATTTTTTAGAAATAGTGGATTTCGTTAAAGTCGATTTTTTTCTTGTAGAAAATGAAGAAAGAGAAAAAATTCTAACAAAAATAAAACGAAATAAACTTATCACAATTGCAGAAAAAGTAGAATGTTACAAAGATTTTAATCAAGCAAAAAATATAGGGTATAATTATTTTCAAGGATATTATTTCTGTAAACCCTCTATGTTAAGCACAAGAAAAATGCCAGAAAATACTTTAAATTACTTTCAATTGCTGCAAGAGATACAAAATCCATCCATCGAATTCTCAATTTTAGAAAATTATATAAAAAGAGATATATCTTTAACATATAAACTTTTAAAATTCATGAATTCTCCTATTTTTAATTTTTCAGACAAAATAACATCCATTCGCAATGCCTTATCACTTCTTGGCTTAAAAGAATTTAAAAAATGGCTTGCACTTGTTGTTATTGATACATTAATAGAATCAAGACCTCAAGAATTGGTTAAAATATCTCTTATAAGAGCATTATTTTGCGAAGCTATAGCAAGAGTTATTAATAAAAATAATAACAACGATGAATATTACCTGATGGGATTATTATCTCTTATTGATGCTATAATAGATAGGGATAAATCAGAAATTTTTAAAGACTTAAAATTAAATAAACGACTTCATGATACTTTATGTGGTAATAAAACAGAATTATCAAACATTCTTGAGTTAATTATAGCAATGGAACACAATGAACTCTATCTTGTAAACTCAATTATAGAAAATTTAAAACTTAATTACAAACTAACCTTAGAAACATATCTTAATGCAATAATAATAGCCGACGCATTGATTGTGGAAGAAGATAATAACTAACTACGGAAACAAGAGGTAGATACCCATTATTCCCGTAGTCACGATCTTTATAATTAATTACCTGAATATGTTATGATTTAATCTGGCACTAGATAAAAATTAATGCTATAAAGCAAAAATAAAATAAGGAGTGTCGAAATGACAGTAGAACAAAAAATAATAAAAAAT
>MIAN01000166.1 GCA_001829125.1 Spirochaetes bacterium GWB1_27_13
ATAATAGAAACATCTTTCATCTCTGAATTGACTATTTTTATATAATCAAGTTTTGATGTTTTCACAGAAGAAATAATTTCTGTTAATTTAGAAATTATATTTTGAGGATTAGATTCTCCTTTTTCAATTAAATCAACTCCAATTTTAATTGATTTATTTAAAATCGTAGAATCCAACCTTTCCTCTGCCGAAAGATAGACATTTCGTGAACTCATAGCAAGTCCATCTTTTTCTCTAACTATTTCACAAGGAATAATCTCTATATCAAAATTTAAGTCTTTTGTCATCTTTTTTATTATAAATAATTGTTGAATATCTTTTTTTCCAAAAAAAGCCATGTCTGGTGTTACTATATTAAAAAACTTTGCTACTATTGTACAAACTCCTCTAAAATGCCCAGGTCTTTTTGCACCACAAAGATTATCTTGTAATTCTTTAATATCAACAAAGGTAAGTAAATCATTGCCAATCATATCATTTACCTCTGGAGCAAAAATTAAATCAGCACCAACGCTCTTGCAAAGTCTTGTGTCATTAGGTAAAGTTCTTGGATATTTTGAAAAATCTTCATTTACTCCAAATTGAATTGGATTAACAAAAATGGTAACCACAGTAAAATCCGTTTCTTTTTTAGATTTTTCTATCAGTTTTAAATGCCCTTGATGTAAAGCACCCATTGTAGGCACGCAACCGATTGTTTTACTAAGTTTTTTTTGTTCTTTGATGATTTTTCTTAATTCTTCAATTTTATGAACAACCAACATTTAGAATTCCTTTTTTAATTTTTCTATAATATCGTCTTCAATAGCAAATGTATGTTTTTCTTCTGGAAATTGTTTTCCTTTGACCTCTGTTACATAGCCACCAATTGATCTTTGCATTTCTTCGCCGACATTACCAAATTTTTTAACAAATTTAGGCATCATATCCTTATACATTCCAAATATATCGTTTATTACTAAAATTTGACCATCTGTATATCTACCAGCACCAATCCCAATAGTTGCGATTTTTAGTTTCTCTGTAATGAATTTTGCTAATTTTTCTGGAATTCCTTCCAATACAATAGCAAAAACCCCTTCTTTTTCTAAAAGTAAAGCATCTTCAATTATTTTTTTTGCATTTTCAAAAGATTTACCCTGAATTTTAAATCCACCAAAAACATTTACAGACTGAGGAGTAAGCCCAAGATGCCCAAGCACTGGTATTTTTGCATCGAGTAAACCCCTGATTTTATCTATAATTTCTGCCCCACCTTCAACTTTAACTGCATTTGCTCCAGTTTCTTTTATAACCCTGCCAGAGTTTCTAATAGCGTCCTCTTTTGTGATATGATAAGAAAGAAAAGGCATATCTATAACTAAAAATTTGTTTGGACAACCTTTTCGTACTGCTTTTGTATGATAAATCATCTCATCAACAGTTACTGGTATTGTATCGTTATTTCCTTGAAAAACCATTCCTAAAGAATCCCCAACTAAAATTGCATCAACTTCTGATTCATCCAAAAATTTAGCAGTAGAATAATCATAACAAGTAAGCATTGAAATCGGTTCTTTACCTTTTTTATCATAGAATAAATTTATGGAGTTTTTCATATAGCCCCCCTTTTGCGTATTTTATCTTTTTTTTTACGAAAAATCAATAATTAAAATAAGTTTTTTGACAAACCAAAAACTTTTTGTTATAAATAACTATGAAAAAACTATTTATAAAATATGACGAAATTCATAGACTTACTCATAAAATAGCAATGGATATTCAAAAAGATTGGCAGCCAGATGTGATTGTTGCTATTGCAAGTGGTGGATTTATCCCAGCCCGTATTCTAAAAACTTATCTAAAAAAAGATATTTATGTCGTTGGTTTAAAGCGATATAGTGATACAGAAGAAGCAATCCATCATCAGCCAATAAAAATCCAATGGATTGACGAGGTCGAAAAAAAAATTAAAGATAAAAAAATACTGCTCGTTGATGAAGTTGATGATACAAGGTTAACGCTATCTTATTGCTTAAAAGAACTACTAAAACATGATCCAAAAGAAATACGAGTTGCTATTTTACATCAAAAACTAAAACCCAAAGAAGCAGAGTTTCCGCCTGAAATAAAAACGATTTATCAAGGTGAACAGATTGATGATGTGTGGATTAAATACCCTTGGGAAGCAGTTGATATAGATAAACACAATAATAATTTGGAATGATTTATTCATTAGGTTCATTTGTTTTTAAAATCGTCACAAGTATATCAATAACTATTTGATATACATCTTGTGGTATTTCTTCACCAACTTTAAAAAGTTTTTCAAAATAAAAAAACTCTTCATTTTCTATGATTTTAATGCCGTTTTGTTTTGCAACTTCGATTATTTCTTTTGCAAAATCGCCTTCGCCAAGACTCGAAATGATTGGCACATCAACATCGTCTTTTAAGTAATTTATGCTTGCAGCTTTTTTCTTTTTCATATTTTAATATCTATTTTTTTAGAATTATTTACCACTTCATCAAAAAATTTTTTTTTATCATTAAAAATTTTAATAAATAATAAAGTATTTTTTTTGGCAAATTTTTCTTTTATATCATTTTCAAATTTTTCTTTTGTAGAATGTTGTATTTTTTCAGAAAAAATATTTAAAAAAACTTCTTTATTTTTAGTAATTTTTATAAAAATTTTTGACTCTTGATTATAGATAGGAATTTCAAAAATAAATAAAAAATTACTTTCTTTATCTTTAAAAAAATAGTTTTTATTATTGTTAAAATCTGTTATTTTTTCTTGTTCCTTAAAAATATTTAAAAAAAACAAATTTTTTATATCAAATAGATTTTCTTTTTTTTTGTCATTTAACGAAAAAATTTGTTCAAAAACATCTTTTAAAATCTCTTTAGTATCCGAGTTAGTTTGTTTTAATTGTATTTCTTTTATTGTTAGAACATTATTGTTAAAATTGGCAATATATTTTTTATTTTTATCTAAAACAAAAGGGACAGTTAATTGCTGTCCCTTTATATCTATAATTGTAGATTTTTCACTATTTTTTAGAATTTTTATTAAAGCAACAAATTTTTTCTCATTTAATGCCTTAACTAAATTTTCTACTAAAGTAATTTTCATTTATTTTGCTTTTGCTTTTGCTTTTGATTTCAATCTCAAAGATTTTCCTTTAGTATCAATTTTTTCTTTAATCATTGCACTCTTACCAGTTCTTGCTCTTAAATAGTAAAGTTTTGCTCTTCTAACTTTACCTTTTTTAATTAAATCTATTTTTTCAACTCTTGGAGAGTATAATAAGAATGTTCTTTCAACGCCAACGCCAAAAGAGTTTTTTCTTACTTTTACAGTTGTACAAAGTCCTTTGCCTTTAACTCCAATAACATAACCTTCAAAATTTTGAATTCTTTCTTTCTCACCTTCAACTATTTTAAAATGAACTTTTACAGTGTCACCAATAGAAAAAGATCTTTTTCTATTTAAATAATCTTCCTTAATTTTGACAATTGCGTCTTTGGCTTTCTCTTGATCTTTATCTTTTACAAGAACACCTGAAATTTGAATTATATGTTCTTTTTCGATTTTATCAACTAAATTCATTTTGAAACTCCCTCTTCATTTTATTTATTATTTTTTGTATTTCCAAATTAAATTTATTTTTCTCTATTAAATCTCTTCTTTTTAAAAAAGTTTCTCTAATAGCATCTTCCAATTTATATTTCTCTATTTCTTTGTGGTTACCAGAAGTCAAAACTTTTGGAACTTCCATACCTCTAAAATTAGAAGGTCTTGTATATTGTCTGTGTTCCAAAAGATTATCTGTAAAAGATTCATCTATAAGTGAGCCTTTTTTAATAACCCCTTCAATTTGCCTGATTGTTGAATCAATTAAAGCCATTGCAGGAATTTCGCCACCTGTTAAAACAAAATCACCTATGCTAAGCTCATCATCAACAAGAGTATCAATTACTCTCTGATCAACCCCTTCGTAATGCCCACAGATTAAAACAATATTTTCAAAATTTGTCAAGTTAATTATGTAATTATGATCAATTTTTCTTCCTTTAGGCGAAAAAAAAATTACTTTTTTATTACCTTGTGGTAGATTGAGACTCTCATAAGATGAAAAAATCGGTTCACATCTTAAAAGCATTCCCGAACCACCACCATAAGGAACATCATCTACTTGACCATAATTATTAATTGCAAAATCTCTGATATTTTTTACAATTATTTCATATAGCTCTTTTTCAAGCCCTTTTTTAACAATGCTTGTATTTTTAAAGGCTTGAAAGAAATCTGAAAAAAGTGTTAAAACATAAAATTTAATCAATCAAAAAAACCCTCAATTTGGTTTATTTCTATTCTTTTTTTCTCAATATCAATTTTCTCAATATATTGTCTTAAAAAAGGAAAAAATACTTCTTTTCCATTATGTTCTATTAAAAGATTGTCATTTGCTCCAAAATTTGACAGATCAACAACCTTTCCAATAAAATTATTTTGATAATAAACATCACAATCTATTACATCTTGTGAATAAAATTCCCATTCCGAAAGAGGAATACCATCCTCTCTTTTTAAAAACAAGTAAACATTTCTAAGAAACTCGACATCTTCAACTCTATTAAATTTTGCAAATTTCATAATAACATCAGAATCAGCAATTTTAATCCATTGAATTTCTGTTTCTACATAAACATCATTTAAGAATAAATAAATATTTTTTAATTTTTTAAATCTATTTATATCACTGGTTAAAGGGAGAATTTTTACTTCTCCCTTTATACCGTGAGGTTTTTTAACGAAACCTATCTTTAGATAATCCATATATTGGTTTTCCAAAAATTAATCAATTATATCTAATAAAACTCTTTTGTTGCTTTTATTAGATACTGCACTTAAAATAGTTCTAATTGCTTTTGCAATTCTTCCGTGTTTGCCAATGATTTTTCCTATATCTGGTTCATCGACTGATAATTCTAATATTGTTGACTTTTCGCTTTCAATCATATTAACTTGAACCTTATCTGCGTTATCAACTAAGGATTTTGCAATAAACTCTACAAGTTCTTTTTCGTTCATATCTGTCTCCTTATTTATTTTTTTCATTTCCAAAAGCAAATTATTCTTTTGTTAATAAATCTCTGTCGAATCTAAAATTATTTTTGTTTAATAATTTTCTTACAACCAACGATGGTTGTGCGCCATTTAAAAACCATTTTTTTACTTTGTCTTTGTCGAATTTTACTTGTTTGTCCTCATTAGCAAGCGGATGATAAATACCTACCTGTTCGATAAATTTTCCATCTCTTGCACATTGAGAATCTGCAACTACGATCCTGTAATACGGTTTTTTGTTTGTGCCCATTCTCTTCATTCGAATTGTAACCAACTTTGTCCTCCTTATTATTGATTGAATTCATTTATATGTTAAGGGTTAAATAGATTCCCCATATCAAGTCCCGGCATTTTCCCTTTACTTTTTAACACATTTTTCATCATTTGTCTTGATTTTTGAAAATTTTTTAATAAATTATCAACTTCAAGTATAGAAACTCCAGAACCTTTAGCGATTCTTCTTTTTCTTGTTCCCATAATAAGTCTATAATCAAGTCTTTCTCTCATAGTCATTGATTGGATTATAGCCTTTTGTCTTTTTATTTTTCTTTCATCTATTTGTACATTTTGCATCTGTGCTTTCATACCAGGTATCATTTCTAACAAGTTTTCTAAAGGTCCCATTTTAGACATCTGATCAAGTTGTTCTAAAAAGTCCTGTAAAGTAAACTCAGATTTTCTAATTTTTTCTTCGAGTCTTTTTGCTTCTTCTTCATCATAAACTTTTTCAGCCTTTTCAACTAAAGAAACAATATCACCCATACCAAGAATTCGAGTCGCAATTCTTTCTGGGTAAAAAACTTCAATGCCGTCAATTTTTTCTGAAATACCTATAAATTTAATAGGTTTATTTATTATTTGCTTAATAGAAAAAGCTGCTCCACCACGAGTATCAGAATCAAATTTAGTTAAAATAACACCACTTATTTCTAAAACTGTGTTAAATTCTTTTGCAATCTCAACAGCGTGTTGCCCTGTCATAGAGTCTGCAACAAATAAAATTTCATCTGGCTTAACTTCTTTTGAAATTTTTTGGACTTCTTCCATCATATCTTTATCAATATGAAGTCTACCAGCAGTATCTATAATAACAGTGTCAAAGGTGTTTAATTTTGCAAATTTAACACCTTCTTTTGCAATTTTAATAGGGTCTTTTTTATCCCCTGTAAAAACTTCAACACCAACAAGACTACCAACTTTAATTAATTGATCGATAGCAGCAGGTCTATAAACATCACACGCACAAAGTAAAATTTTTCTTTGTTGAGTTGTTTTCAACATGTTGGCAATTTTACCAGCAGTTGTTGTTTTACCAGACCCTTGAAGACCAGCGAGCATAATTATAGAAAGAGTATCTTTTGTTTTTAATTTTAACTCTTGAGAAGATGAACCTAAAACTTCTACAAGTTTATCATGAATAATCTTAATAAACTGTTCTTGTGGACTAACTGAACGAAGTACTTTTTCGCCTAAAGCTTCTTCAGTTACTGAGTTTATAAAATTTCTAACTACGGCAATATTAACATCTGCTTCTAATAATGCAATTCTAATATCTGCTAAAGCTTTTGTGATATTTTTCTCTGTAATTTTTGCATTACCTGTAACATTCTTAAAAACATCCGTTAGTGATTTTGTAATTCCATCAAGCATTTACTTCTCCATAATTGAATGAATAATTTATCTAAAATGGCTCTTTTTGTCAAGATATTTACAATAAAAACATATTATTCTTGTGAATAACTTCTTGATAATCACAAGTTTTTAAGTAATTACTAAATTCAGAAGACTTTTTACCCTTAATTAATAGCAAATCTCTTGAAGAATAATTAGTTAAACCCTGTGCAACCTTTAAATCTTTATAAAAAACACTAATCAAACTACCTTTTCCAAAATTTCCATCGATAGAAACTATACCAGATGCAAGCAAAGATGAATTTTTTTGAGTTAATGCTCTAAAGGCACCTTCATCGACAAAGACTATTCCTCTTTCTGAAGGGCTAAAACCAAGCCATTTTTGTCTTGCCTGTACATTTTTATTTTGACTTTTTATAAAAGTACCAATTTCTGTTCCGTTTACGATTTTTAATAAAGAAATTTCAAAACCATTGCCAATAAAAACATCAACTCCACCCTTTGTTGCTCTTCCTGCAGACTCAATTTTTTTTCGCATTCCGCCAGTAGTAAATTTTGAAACTGTATTTGATGCAAAATTTAAATATTCATCATCAAATTTATCTATAATATTAATTAATTTGGCATCTGGGTTAATTTTTGGATCTTTATCGTAAAAACCATTTACATCTGTTAAAATTATAAGTAATTCAAAATTCATCATAAGAGTTATTAATGATGAAAGATGATCGTTGTCTCCAAATTTTAATTCTTTTGTATTAACCGAATCATTTTCGTTAAATACTGGGATTATACCTATATCAAGTAAAGATTCAACAACATTTCGTAAATTTAAGTATCTTGATCTAATTTTAAAGTCTTCTGTTGAAACCAAAATTTGAGCAGGAGTAAGACTATATTTTGCGAAAGTATTTTGGTATCTTGTCATTAAAGAAATTTGACCTATCGCAGCACAAGATTGTAACATAGGAAGAGATTCTGGTTTGCTATCAAGTCCTAAAGTTTTAACACCGTGCATAACAGCACCTGATGTTACTACTATTACCTCTATATTTTTTTTTCTTAATTCTGAAATTTCTTTTGTTACTTTTTCCATCACATCAATTTCATTGTCTGGATTTAAGAGATTTGAACTTATTTTAACAACAATTTTTTTCATTTAATACCTTAAAAACAAAAAGAATATACCAAAAAGTTTTTGGTTTGTCACAAATTTTAAAAGTTAACTAATGTCATTATTTATAGTTACATAATCTAATCCGTGTCAATCTGTGACAATTTGATTAATCTGTGTTATATTTATAAAACATATTAATTTTTTGAGTGGATATAATATTACAAATAAGGATTTATTTCAAGATAAATTTGTAAGAAAGTTATAAGTTTAAATTAAATACATCCCAAGACCTACAAGAATACCAACTATTAGTCCAACAAAACATTCTAAAGCTGTGTGACCTCTAACTTCTTTTACTTTTTTGAAATCTATATCGTATCTTTTGTATAGTTCTTCTAAAATTTGATTGATAGCAGCAGCTTGTTTTCCAGATGATAGTCTAACTCCCGTAGCATCCCTAATTACAATGAAAACCATAACAAATGCTAAGGCAAACAGTGGCGATCCAAGCCCCTGTGAAATACCAATAGATACTGCGACTGCGGAAATCGATGCAGAATGACTTGAAGGCATTCCACCAGTGCCAAGTAATGCTCTAAAAACAAAATCTTTTGTTTTGAATTTATTTTTTTTTAGAATTTCGATTGTTATTTTTAAAAATTGTGCAATAAACCAGCTGTATAAAGCACTCAATAAAACAGTATTTGATATTAAATTTTTAATGTTATCCAAAGTAAAATCCTTAAATGTTTATTTCTTTTAGAATGTTTTGTAAACCAGCCTTATCGATTAACTCAATAGGTCTTTCTTGAACAAAAGCTAATGCTGGCTTTGTAAAACCCGAAGCTGTAATAACAACAGCTTTAATTATTTCTTTTTGTCTCATGGTTTCATGTATTTTTCTTAGAATAGTTTCTTCTACTGGTGTACTTTTTCTAAAAATGTAAAAAAGTTTAGGTCTTTTTCTAACATTTCTAAATTTATCATCACCACCTTCTAAAGTATAAAATTCAAAACCTTCATTGGATAGCATAGTAAATTCTGTAACATTTGCACCCAGAGTAATAACAATTTTCTTACAAATATCAAGAAATTCATCATTTGTAGCAGTCAAAAAGTCTTTCATTTTATCATCCATTCTTAATTCTTGATAACTTGCAAGTTTTTCGCCAACATTTTTGAAATCTGGTTTCACAGAATAAATTTTTTCCCATTGAGCAATAGCCTCTGTTATATTTCTTGTTTGTTCATAACAGTTTGCTAAGAAGAATCTTATATTTAAAGTTAAAGTACTTTTGTCATTATCAGAATTTTTTAATGCTCTCTCAAGTTCAATAACAGCTTCATCAAATTTATTCATAATCATCAAAAGGCTGCCTTTTTCCATTAAAGACCTTATCTTATAATCTTTGTCTCTTACAGAAATTTCAAAATGTTTTATTGCACTTTTGTAATTATTTTCATTTTTTCTAATTAAACCCATGTAAAGATGTGCTTTATAATTGCTTGGTTCAAATTTTATAGCAGTTTCAAGAGCTTTTGAAGCCTCCACATATCTTTTTGATTCATAAAGTAAAATTCCTACATTTACTAATGCTGGTACATAGTTAGGATTTTGTTGTAAGGCTTTCATATAATTAGAAATAGCCTGCTCTCTCATATTTTTTCTTTCAAAAAGTTCACCTATTTTAACACTAATAACGAAGTCATTTGGATATTTTTTTTGTAAAAGAATGTATTCTTTAAGAGATTCTTCCAGATTATCGAATTTTGAATATAATTCTGCTAATTTTTCTCTTAATTCAAACTCGTTTATGTGCTTATCATGAATTCCTACTTTATCAGCAGCTTTATATTCAATTAAAGCAAGTTCAAATTTACCTTCATTATAATAAGACTCGCCAAGAAAATAATGAGCTTCAACATTATTTGGTTCTTTTCCAAGAATTTCTTTTGCTGTTTTAATAGCTAGTTTATAATTTGAACTTTTAATCAAATTACGAAGTAAAACAATTTTTTGTGGTGACATTAATTTTCTTAAAAAAATAAATAAAACAATAGAAAAACCACCAACTACTAAAACTGCTAAAAAAATATTAATAACTAAATTTGTAAGCATTAAATATTCCACATTGTTTAAAATAATACTGCTTTAAAACTACCCGCAGTACATAACACAAATTAATACCGATTTTTTAGATTATACAGATTAACATATATTTTATAAAAATAACATAGATAATAGTTATTTATACTAAAATATTTTTTAGTAATTTAATACCATAAGCGTAATCGTGCCAATCCATTCTAATCCACGTAATCAGTGTTATATTTTCGGTAAATATTTAATTAATATCAATATTTTTTAATTTTGTAAATAAATTGTATTTTGAATTAATAAAATTTATTTTTTTATAAAAATGTTATATATTATAATTATACAACATTTTTACAAAGGTGTTAATTTTGAAAAAACTTTTTTTTATTTTTTTTGTTAATATTATAATAACTTTATCAATTTATTGCAATACATTAAATGATATATTGGATAAATACATTAGATTTAATAATTGGGCAGAGGCAAAGACAAAATTAGAAGAATATATAAAACAAAATCCTACTGATTCTTATGCTTATTCTTTGTATGCAGGTACATTAAATGAACTAAAACTTTATGATGAAGTTATAATTTCTTTAAAAAATGCAATAAATTACGAAAATTCTGTGGAAAAAAAAGGAGAATTGTATTTTAACCTTGGAAATGCTTATTATAATAAAAATTCAAAAGAAGTTTCTTTAGAAATGTATGCCAAATCAATAGAATTAAATAAAACAATAGCTTCACCTTATTATATGATAGGATTAATTTATTATAATAATAATCAAATAGATAAATGTATTGAAAATTGGAAGAAATATATAAATTTATCAACTAATTCTCAAAAAAATAACCAATTAAAAGAAGTAATAGCAAAATTTGAACAAGATATAGAAGAAAAGCGAGTTGCTGAAGAAAAACGAGTTGCCGAAGAAAAACGAGTTGCCGAAGAAAAACGAATTGCTGAAGAAAAACGAATAGCCGAAGAAAAACGAATAGCCGAAGAAAAAAGAATTGCTGAAGAAAAACGAATTGCCGAAGAAAAACGAATTGCTGAGGAAAAACGAATAGCCGAAGAAAAACGAATTGCTGAGGAAAAACTGATAGCCGAAGAAAAACGACTTAAAGAAGAACAAGAAAGAATAAAAAGGGAACAACTTTTAAATAGTTTAAAAGAAGAATTACAAAGTGAAAAAAAAGATTCAAAAAGTCTAGAAGATTATAAGATAAAAAAGAAGAAAAGTAATACAGAATTAGAAGAAATTCAATAAATTCAAATTTTACTTGATTAAATTTGTATTTTGTGG
>MIAN01000167.1:0-10791 GCA_001829125.1 Spirochaetes bacterium GWB1_27_13
AGTTGCAAGATAATCGATTGATTTATTGACTAATTAAGGCTATCCTTAAGCAAAGGCTTGGGGGTAGCCTTTTTTTAAAAAATACAACATTATACCAAAACGAATTTTAGAGGTAGATTATATTATCTAATTTTGTTAATTTATTTATAGAAAAATTATCTTATCGCCAAAACATGCAATAGTTGTGAAATAAAAGAATAGAAAATCATCAGACGAGAAAAATAAATAATATTTTAGCCCATTTTAAATAGTGTCTTTAATAAAATGATTTCATTTTATCATAATTTTATTATATTAATGGGCTACTTTTTTATTAAGTTTTAAAATATACAATAACAATTAACAATTTAATAAAATAGTTTAATTTATTATTATTTTAAAGTTAAACCTAATTATTCTGTCTTATAAATACTTTTTTATCCCCTTTTGTTATTTCATCCCATTTATAATTATTAACAGCTGAATATAGACTTTTTTCACATCCCTTCTTCACACCTTCATGTAGTTCAACCATTAATACATTTGTTTTTCCTAACCAATGCTCATAATTTTCTGAAAAAAGTTCTTTCTCTGCACCTTCAATATCAATTTTTAAAATATCAATTTTTTCAAACTTAAATTCATTTAAAATACTCTGAATAGTAACTGCTTTTACATCAAATTTTTCTGAAGCATCAACTTCATTTACCATAAAACCAAAATTACCATAATTATCATCTACAACTTTTAAATAAGTATCTTTATACCAGAGACCGGATTTAATAATTTTTATATTTTCATAACCTTCTGTATTTTTCCTTAAAACTTCAAAGTTTGATTCTTCTGGTTCAATTGCTACTATTTGAGCACTTGGATATTTATGAGCAAACCATAAGGCTGAATAACCTCCATTAGCACCTGCATCTATTATTAGTTTAGGATCAATTGTAATTGGCAATTTCAGTTCATTTTGAACAAAAATTTGCCAAAATACCATTATATCAGATGATCCATCTCTAATAACTAATGGTTTGTATTTAGAGGAATACTCTTTAAGAGCTTCTTTACTATCTTTTTTACATAGTTTTGTTAAAAATTCTATAAATTTTTTTCCTAAATAATCTCCAATTTTCTTTATAAATTTCCATTTTGAACTTTTCAATATTCTCAATACGAGAATAATAAATCTAAACATATAAACCCCCTTATTTCTCTATATTAGATTAAAACATAAAAAATGTCAAATTTATTTCATATTCAAAAATATTATTGGAGTATAATTTTCAAAATTTCAAAAAATGTTAAAATTATTCCAAACTTTTATTAAAATATGTTTAAAAATTTAAACTCATTACAAAATTATTTTCTTTATTTGTTAAATTTTCTAAAATTTAAAGGTAATTTTTTGACAAAAATATTATTTTTTGTTAGTATTTGGTTATATAGTTTTATTAAATTATAATTTAATAAATTAGTTTAGAAAAACTATTATATTTAACGAATTTTAAATGGTAAATAAATTTTTTATCTAACTCTTGAAAATCGAGTATATTGTAAAATAAATAAAAAAATACGTGATAATAACCCTATATATTAAATGGAAAACTTTATGAAATACTTTAAAATTATTCTTATTTCATTCTTTTTAATGACTTTTTGCGATTATTTATCTCCAATTGATAAAACAAGTAGAAATTTTATAGTTATTTGGAAGGATTTGCATGCTTTTAAATATTATGGCGATTTATACTTAGATAATAAAATTAAATATAAGATAGAAAAGAATTCTTGTATTTTTCCAAGCCAATATAAATCAACAATTATAAAACCAAACGATAATGGTACTGATGACATATATTTTATTGATAATAATTTAAAAGACTTAAAACTTAAAACTCAATATATTACTTATGATGTAACTAAAGCCCTAATGATAATATACGATTGTGATTACGATACTATTCAAATAAAAAATAAAATAACTCAATATCTTAGTGGTGTAGAATATAATGAAGAAGAAGAACTTAAGTCAAATAATTTTATATACCTAAAATATTTAATTAAAGAAAATAAGTATGATAATAAAATAATAAAAAATAAAGCAATACTTAAACCAATAACATTCTCAAATGATTATTATGAAGTAAACAATTATCCTTTTGAGAATATTGCTTTTATTATACCACAATATAATGTAATTTACTTAAAAAATTCTGATAGATTGTTTGATATTCCACAAAATATATTTGATAATATTATAATATCTCAAAATCAAAACGAATTAATAGTTATAGGGGATTCTAATATAAAAGAAAAAATAGAAATTGAAATAAACAAATTAAAAACCAATCCTTATTATAACAAAAATTTTTACGAATATATACCAAATCAGAATATAAAAGATAAAATTAGGGATATTAAATCAGATTTATTAGATTTATCCAATCTTGACTTAATAAACATTCCTTTTATTAAATATTTTTCTAATTTAAGTTCTTTAAAATTATATCGTAATAAATTCACAGAAATTAAAGATTTAGATAATCTACCTAATTTAACTAATTTAGATTTATATAAAAATCAACTAACTGAAATTAAAGGCTTAGATAAGTTGCCTAATTTAACTAATTTATCGTTATCTGGCAATAAACTAACAGAAATCAATGGTTTGGATAAATTGCCTAATTTAATTAGTTTATCTTTAACTGGTAATAAACTAACAGAAATCAATGGTTTGGATAAATTATCTAATTTAACTGACTTATATTTATCTTACAACCAATTATCAGAAATCAAAGGCTTAGATAAATTATCCAATTTGACCTATTTATATTTGGATAATAATCAACTAAAAGAAATAAAAGGATTAGAAAAACTACCAAATTTGACTAAATTAGGTTTGGATAATAATAAATTAATAAAAATTGAAGGTTTGGATAAATTACCTAATTTAACTTATTTAAATTTATCTTATAACAACTTAACAAAAATTGAAGGTTTGGATAAAATATCTAACTTAAATACTTTATCTCTATCATGGAATAAATTGAAAAAAATCAATGGTTTAGATAATCTAACTAATTTAAATGAGTTATATTTATCCGATAATCACCTAAAAGGAATCAAAGGATTAGAAAAATTGCCTAATTTAACTTATTTATATCTATTTAACAATTACGATTTATCAGATATAAATCAACTTAAAAATCTTACAAAATTGACTTATTTAGATATAGAAAATACTAATATAAAATCAATTAGCTTTTCTAACTGGAAATTTAGCCAAAATCTAACAGTAAAAAGTCCAAAAGGAGAAGAAAAAATAATACCTGCATCAGAAAAAGATAAATGGTACATCAATGAAAATGGATATTTGAAAAAAAAAGATTTATAACAAAAAATCTCAAAAAATTCAACAAAAAAACTATATTTTAAATCTATAATTGTTATTTATCAAAATATTTCTTATAAATAGCATTTTTTTAGTGTCCTTTGTATCTCTGTGAGAAAACTTTCTCCAACAAATTAAGAATAAATAAATTTTACTCCACATTTCCCGCTCTCCTCTAAATAAATTTTATAAAAATCCGATAAAAGAAACTATGAAAAACATTTATTTATTTATTATTTATTTATTTTTTAGCAATATTCTTTACTCGCAAATAAAATTTGAGCCGATTTCTATTGATAATGATAATAATTATTTATTTAACTCAATAGAAAAAGTTGGTGAAAACGAAGTAACTAAAACCTTGTTTTACGGCAATTTAATTGGTGATATAACACAATTTGAATCCCTTAGTTTCTATCCAGAAAATTTTTATTTATCTAAAAATTTAAGCAAACTCCAAATCCAAAATAGGATTGGTTTATACGAATATGATATAGAAAAGAATATAGTAAATCCAATTTCTATCTATCCATCATTCACCAAAAAAGATGAATTTGTAATACATAGACTCCAAAAAGCAAGTATTTCATCTAATAATAAATATATAGTTGGTAAAATGCCAGTTTCTCCAACAAAATCAAACATTTATCTATATGATATTTCTCAAAAAGAATACTATGAAATAGTAAAAGATGTTGAAACGACACCAGGCAGTCAATCTGCATTATGGGCATCTGATTCTAATTATTTTATCTACCAAAAAAATAATAATATTTATTATTTTTCTGTGAATGATTACAAAAATAAAAAACTTTTATCTGAAGAATGGCGATGGGTTGGAAAAGTAAATCTAAAAAACGCATATTGGGCTAATGATAATTATTTAATATGGATAGAAGACAATATAATTTACAAAGCAGACCCAAATCAATTTTTTTATCGTTCGATTTACAAAACTTACTTGAGACAGGGTGAAATTATTGGAAAAATTCCATTCCAGATAGATCAGGCTTTTGACTCTTTTGTTTATAATGATTTTTCTAAAAAATTTGTTATTGTAAAAGACGGTGCATCAATATTTTACTATTCTTTAAGTAATGATTTAAAGCAAAATCCATATATTCAATTACAAGATAACATGAGATTTGACAATTGCGTTCTTTTTAACTCAGGCGAGGGGATTTTAACTGTAAATCTTTTAACTGATGGAAAACTAACAAAAAAACTATTTATTTTAAAAAAAGTTAATAATGAGTTCCAATTTATCGAATTCCAAGATAATTTAATAAAAGATTCTATTATTTACGGGTTTTCGACTTCTTTGGATGAAAATCAATTTGTTGTAAACACATCAAAAGGTGCTTTTTGTTACAATTTTGAAAACCTAAGCTTGTTATGGAAACATGAAAAAGAAAAAATAGTTCAATCTATAAATGTTGGTAATAATCAATGGATAATAGGTGGAAATTACACTACTTACAAAGTTGATAGCTCTATAAATTTATTTCAACCAATTTTTGCAAGTTCGATTCAAAATGTAGGTTTTTATAAAGATTCTCAGATAGGGATTATTTTAAATGAAAATAGTTATATAATTGATAAAAACACCAAAACTCTCAAGGAACAACTACTTTTTAAAGATGACTTAATAAAAAACGAAAAAAATCAAAGATTTAGAGTACTTTCTCGTGAAATTAAAAAAGGATTCTACAAAGATGGTGTTTATTTAAAAGATTTGTACTCAGGTGTACAAATTGAAGTAACAGGGCTTCCTAAACTAAGATATAAACTTTATCAACCAGAACTTAAAGTAGATAATAATTATTTTTACACTCCCCTACCCGACAAATACGAAATTGGAATGATATTTGATTGTATAAAAACAGCAGAAGGAGTTTTTCCAATACTTACTAATTTAGATCAATTTAAAATTACCTCAACTTTTTTTATAAATGGGAATTTTACAGATATAAATCCAACAATAACAAAAGAAATATCAAATTTTAATGTAGAAGTTGGCAATATGTTTCAATATTACATAAATTTAACTCAAAATGCTTTTTTAATTGATAAAAACTTCATTAGACAAGGACTTTCCTCTAATGAAGAAAAATATTATAATATAACAAAAAAGAATTTTTCACCTTACTGGCATACTCCAATGTTTGCATTTAGTGAAACGATTCTTAAGTATGGATTAGAAAGTGGTTATAAATTCGTAACATTCAATCTTGATAGTCTTGATTGGGTATCACAAAATCTAAAAGAACTCGATTCATCCTATTATATGAATAATGCTCAATTAATTGATAGAATTTTAAGTAAAATTAAACCAGGACAAACCATTCTTTTTAATGTAGGGAAAAATAATACAAAAAGAGACGATTTCTTATTTAACGACATCGATTTACTAATAAGCGAACTCGTTAGAGCTGGCTACAGTTTCACATCAGCAAGTGATTTAATGCAAAAATATAGAGAGTAACTAAAATTTCGGTTTATCAACAAACTTATTAAAATTTAAATTAAAATCCAATTTTGATTTTTATAAAAAAAATTTTAAAAAATTTTTAAATTTATAAAAAAAATTTAATTTTTTTGACAAATAAATTTTTTTTTAGTATCATATTTTAATAAGGAGTGAATTTATTTATATAAATTAATATATATTCTATTAAATTCCTAAAATATTCCGCTATATCTATTCTTTTTCTCAAATAAATCAATAAAAAACTTGATTTTTTTTCATTTTCATATTATACTTATTAAACTTTCTTATATTAATAACCGTTAATATTATTAAGTTTTATTGTTAAAGAAGCGTTACAATTTGTAGTATTTTAGTATATATTCTTGCGAGGTAAAAATTTTGATCTTTTCAAAAGACATTATAAAAGAGATCAAAGAGAGAGTTGACATAGTTTCTATTATAGGAGAATATGTTTACAGTTTAAAAAAAAGTGGTAAAAATTGGATTGGGCTTTGTCCTTTTCATAATGATAAAACTCCATCTTTTAGCGTTTCGCAAGATTACGGCATTTATAAATGCTTTGCTTGTGGCGAAAGTGGCGATGTTATTAAATTTGTCGAGAAGATAGAAGGGCTTGAGTTTACAGAGGCAGTCGAATTTTTAGCACGAAAAGCAAATATAAGTGTTGAATATCAAAGTACTGGCGAACAAAAGACGATAAGAAAAAAAGACGATTTAATTAGATTTAACGATAGAATTGTTAAGCTTTTTCAACATTTTCTTCTTGAAAGAGAAGAAGGTCAAGATGCCTTGGATTATTTAAAAAAAAGAGGGATAGACCACGAAATTATAAATACTTTTAAAATTGGTTATGCTCCCAAAGGTTATAATAGACTTTTGTCGATTATACAAAAAAAAGGCTTTAAAGATGATTTTTTAGTCGAATCTGGGATATTTTCCAGAGGAGACAGAGATTTAAAGACATTGTTCTTTGATAGAGTTATGTTTCCTATATTTAATTATAGGAATGAATGTGTTGGTTTTGGTGGTCGTGCTTTAAATAATGATATAAAACCTAAGTATATAAATTCTCCTGAGACAATTTTATACAAAAAAAGTTACAATTTGTATGGAATGAACTGGGCAAAAGAGCATATTCAAAAAGAAAAAAAGGTTTTTATCGTTGAAGGTTATGTAGATGTTATAACTTGTTTCAAAAATGGAATAAAGAATGTTGTTGCTCCTTGTGGTACTGCATTAACAAAAGAGCAGATAAAATTACTTGGTAGATATTGTGGTGAAATTGTTGTATTACTTGATGGTGATGAGGCTGGGCTTAAAGGTGCAGTAAAAGCACTAAAAGAGTTTGCAAATATTGAAAATGTTAAAACATCGGTGTTAGTAATACCAGATGGAATGGACCCCGATGATTATTTTAAAAAATATACAATAGATGATTTTAAAAATTTTGAAAAAGAATCCATTGCTGGATTTGATTTTTTAGTTTTTTATCATTCGAGGTATTTAGATAAAACTGACTATCAAAGTTTATCTGGTACTTTAGAAAATCTATTTGATTATATAAATATATGGGAAAGTGAAATAATAAGAAATTCTTTTATTGAAAAACTTTCTAATTTAATAGATATAGAAAAAGGAGTTTTATTAAAAGAATTTAATAGTTTTATAAATAAATCAAAGAATTTTGTAAAAAAAGAAGAAATAAAAGTAAATTTAAAAGAAAATAAAGAAGAATCAATACTTGATAAGATAAAAAAAAGAGAAATTGATTTACTTTTATTGCTAACAATAATTAGTGATGGTAAAGAATTAATAAAAAGAAGTTCTTTAAAGAAAGAACATTTTTTCTATCCAGATACACAAAATATATATTGTAATTTTTTTGAAAATAATTTGATTAATAAACAAAATGTTATAGATTATATTGACGATGATAAAATTAAGAACTACATTAATGAAAGATTATTTTCTATCGAATTTAGACTCGACGAAAATGTTCTAAGAAATAGTGCAGTAGATAGAATAAAAGATGTAATAAAAAAGTATTATGTAAGATTAAATGAAGAAATAACAGAAAAAATCAGACTTTGTGAGTTATATAAAGATGATGAAACTGTTAAGGAATTACAAGAAGAAAAAACGATTAATATAAGTGAAATTTTAAAGCTTTCAAAATTACAGGAGTTAAAAAAATAATGGATAAATTACTCGAATATCCAGAAATCCAAAAACTTTTGGAAATAGCTCTTAAAGAAAACAAAATCACAATGGATGAAATTAACAAAAATCTTCCTCAAGATATCATTGAAAATGAAATGATAGATGATGTTTTCTTACTTCTCCAAAAAAAGAACATACTAATTGTAGAAGAAATTGAATCTCTGGAAAAAATAGAAGAAGACTTACTCGACAAAAAGAAAAATCCAATTGGAGAAGATTTGATTAAGAAAAAGGTCATATACAGTGGCACTTCTTTATCTGATGATCCTATTAGGATTTACTTAAGAGAAATAGGCAAAGTTGAATTACTTGATGCTGATGAAGAAGTTACTCTCGCTAAAAAAATAGAAGAAGGCGAGAAATTAATCAATAATGCCATAAGAAAAATTGGTGTTACGATTATTGAATTCTATAACATTCTTGAAAAAATCAGTGCCGAACCTATTGACTTAGAAAAAGCAGTTGTAACAATTAGATCTGATTCAAAAGATTATTCTTCTGAAAAGAAAAGGATTAAAAGTAAATATAAAGATATTTTACAAGAATTTGTAAAAAAGGCTTTATATTTTAAAACTCTTCTTAACAAATACAAAAACTGTAAAGATGCTGATGAAAAAGCAGAACTTGATAAAGAAATAGCAAAAGCCAGAGAAGAAGCTTTTGAAAAAATGTTTAATCATGAAATTGACAATCAAGATATAATAAAAATTGCGGAAGAAATTGTTAAAGTTGTTAAGAGAATAGAAGATGTTGAAAATAGCAATCTAAAAATTTTAAGAAAATTTAATTTTAAAGATATAAGAGAATTAAAACATCTTGGAAGAGCAATTGATAAACATGAAGACCTCCAAGAAATTGAAGAACAATTTAATCTTCCTATTGACAAAATAAGAGACTATATCAAAAAAGTTAAAAATAACGAATTATTATTAAAAGCAATGGAATTTAAATATAATAATTCTGTATCAGAACTAAGAGAGGCTGGAAGTCAAGTTGCAAAAGGATTATTTCTTGTTAAAAATGCAAAAGATAAACTTGTTAAAGCAAATTTAAGATTAGTTGTTAGTATTGCAAAAAAATATACAAATAGAGGATTACATTTTTTTGATCTTGTTCAGGAAGGAAATATTGGTTTAATAAAAGCTGTTGATAAATTTGAGTATAGAAAAGGATATAAATTTTCTACTTATGCAACATGGTGGATTAGACAAGCGATAACAAGGTCAATAAGTGATCAAGCAAGAACAATTAGAGTTCCAGTTCACATGATAGAACAAATTAATAAGGTATTAAGAGAAACAAGAATTCTTATGCAAAAACTTGGTAGAGAACCAACTGATGAAGAAATTGCATTAGACTTAGATTGGCCTGTTGCTAAAGTAAAAGCTGTCAAAAATGTTGCAAGAGAACCAGTTAGTCTTGAGACTCCAATTGGAGAAGAAGATGATAGCTTACTTGGCGAATTTATTGAAGATAAGGGTTTTGAAAATCCAGCAAATAATGCAACATTTAAGGATTTACAAGAACAACTTACAGAAGTTATTAGAACTTTAACAAAAAAAGAACAAGATGTTTTAAAAATGAGATATGGCTTGGAAGACGGTTATTCTCTAACACTCGAACAAGTTGGTTATATTTTTAATGTAACAAGAGAAAGAATTAGACAAATTGAAGCTAAGGCTTTAAGAAAATTAAGACACCCTGTTAGGCTTAGGAAATTAAAAGATCATCTTGATAATTTATAGGAGAAAATATTAATGGAAGTACAAAGAATTTATGAGAGATTGTTGGGCTATCAATCGATTCTGACAGAAAAATTTAAATTACAAGAAAAAATGGAAGAGTTACCGAAAGTTCTTTCTTCAAGGGTCGAGGTTTTAAATAGACTAAAAAAATCTTATCTTAATAAATATAATCAATTCAAAAAACTTGAAGAGAATATCTTTTCTCACCAAAGAATGATGGGTGAGTTGAGTCTTCATCAAAAAAGACTTGAAGAGAAAACAAAACTTGTAAAAGGTCAAAGAGAATACGAAAGTTTATTTAAAGAAATTGATGGTGTTAAACAAAAAGAAGATGAATACAGGTTTCAACTTTTGCAAGATCAAAGAGTTATAGATGATTTAAAAAATGCTTTACAAAAAGATGAAATGTCAATTAAACAACAAGAAGAAGAATTATCAAAAGAGCAAGAAAGAATAAATGTTGAGCTATCTAAGATAAAACATGAATTAGATTCTTTAGTTAAACAAGAGAAAAATCTTGTTGCTGATGTTGACGACAATTTAAAGTACAAATTTGAGAAAATTGTTAAAAATAAAGATGGAATTGGAATTGTTTCTATTTCTAAAGGACATTGTAATGGATGTTATTTAGTATTACCACCAGAATTTATAAATCAAGTTAGAATGGATCAGGAAATTTATTTCTGTCAAAATTGTTCAAGAATTTTATACTATGATCCAAAAACTGATAATGATCTTACAACAGATTATGAAGATTTTAGTGAAGATGATGATGACTTCTTTGACAATAGCAATGATGATTAATTTTTATGAAAATTTAAAAACTATTTAGTTTAATATCTAAATAAAAAAGCGGCATTTTTGAATGTCGCTTTTTTAAATTTATGATTTAATCCTAATTATCGTCTTTGTGAGGAGATTACTATAAAGCACCTCTCTTTTAAATAAAATTATACATTTTGTAA
>MIAN01000167.1:10800-11800 GCA_001829125.1 Spirochaetes bacterium GWB1_27_13
TTTTGTAATATAAATTTATTCTCAATTTATTAATTCAAAACAGCCTTCTTTTTCATTATAATTAAATATTTCTCCAGTTTCTATAATGTAATACCAACCGTATATATTTAACTGTTGTTTTTGATATTTCTCTCTAATAAAAGGATAAGTAAATAAATGCTTTATTTGTTCAACTATATTCATCTGTTCTGTAAGCCATTCTCTTGCAGAAATATCTTCTCCTGACAATTGTTTTAATACTTTTTCTTTTATTGGTTTTGCAAGTTCAAGCCATTTTTTTGTATGCGGGATTTTATTTAGTTCTTCCTCTCTTAAATATAATGAAGCACATCCCCCACAATTAGAATGCCCACAAACTAAAATGTTTTCAACATTTAATACTTGCACTGCATATTCAATAGCTGAAGTTGTTGCTAAGAACTCTTCAGAGATTCTATACATAGGAACAAGATTTGCAATATTTCTTATCATAAATAATTCACCTGGCACTGTTTTTGTGATTAGATTTGGAACAACTCGCGAATCAGAACAACCAATAAAAAGAGTATGAGGTTTTTGTTCCCTACCAAGGTCTGTAAACAAATCTTTATAAGATTCAAAATCATTTTTTTTAAATTTAACTATTCCATCAAGTAATGTTTGCATTTTTCCTCCTCTTTTATTATTGAATAATTTGTAAATTTAGTAAAAAATGTAATTTTTATTTAAATAAGAGATTTTTGTTAATTATAAAATATTATAAAAATAAATTCAAATATTTATATTATATTTAAAAAAAAAATATAATAATTTTGATTAAAAACTTATTAATACACATTATTATTACATTTTAGAAACATTTAACTATACAAAATTTATTTACAACTAACTTTTAACCTTTATTTGTGAGGTAGAAATCATATTTATAAATGCAATACAAGCACCTATAAGAAATACAAATTGATAACCAAATTTTAACCATATTAAGCCACTTATAAGAGCAATAGAGATAGAAAAAATA
>MIAN01000167.1:11829-17341 GCA_001829125.1 Spirochaetes bacterium GWB1_27_13
TGAGATAAGTTGCCCTTGCCATAGAAACCGACATTAAAAGCTGGTCAAGTATATAACAGCTAAAAGTTATAATTAATGCGACAGTTTCAGAAAAAATATCCCTTGCAAATCCATAACCAAGACAGACAAATATTAAAATAATTGCTTCTGCCGTTAGAATTGTTTTTTCTCCAAATTTATCTATTGCTTTACCAAGTAATGGTTTAAAAAATATTCCAATAATACCACCAATTGTAAGTAAAGTTGCAACAACTTGAGTTTTTTGATGAAATACAGTTACTAAAACCCACGGAGCAAAAGTTAAAAAAATTTGTTTACGAGTCCCAAAAAGGATACAAAGCCAATAAAAAAGTCCGTATTCTTTCCTTAAACTAAATTTTGATTTAACAGGAGTTGGAGTACTTTGTGTCATAAGAAAAATAAAAAGTGAAGTTAAAACAAATCCAATTGACGCAATTATAAATGATATTCTAAAATTAAAATGTAAAAAATTAAAACCAATAAAGATAACAAAACTTCCAACTATTGCAAAAATGTTAGTAGCACCGCTAATTTGTCCAAGTCTTTTACCTGTTTGACCTTCATGAGCTAATTCCATACCAATACTTTGATTTAAAGGTAAAAAGATATGCTGACCAATGCTATAAATAAAAAGCCAAATTAACATTACTGATAAATTTATCGAAAAAACTGCTATCAAAAAAATACCAATCGCAATAATTAAATGCGACAAAGCTGCAAGTCTTCTACTACATAAAAAAGATAGTAATGCAGTAACAAATATTACTAAAAATCCTGGCAATTCTCTTGGTAATTCGAGAAATCCTCTATCAAAATTTGAAAGTTTGAATGTTTCATTTAAAAAATTATTAAATGTAGAATCTACTATACTTTGAGAAAAACCAAAAAAAGAAATGGCAATTAAAAAAAATATAAAATCTTTTGGTAAAGATAAAACTTTGTCTTTTATTTTTCGCAGCAAATTAATTCCTTAAAATTTTTGGAGTGATTGTAACAAATTTTTAACTTATTAGCAATAATATTATAACACAGATTAATCAGATGATAGCGTATTACACAGATTAAAATCTTATAATTACTCGACATTAAATTAATTAGATTTTAGTAGTTAAATTTGACTATACCAAAAAGCTTTTGATTTGTCATAAATTTAAAAAGTTAAATATATTTATTGTATATATTTATACGATTTAATCAGTGCCAATCCGTGACAATCTGATTAATCTGTGTATATTATTCAAATTTAACTTGAATATATGCTAAATACATAGTATAATCTACAATAACTAAATTAGATACAGGGACTAAAATAATTTATGGAAGAAAAAGAAATTGTAATTGAAAATTGGATAAAACCACCAAAAATTATTAAATACCAAAACGCAACTCTAAATTCCTTTACAGAAGAACTTTTGGTTTGCAGTTTTAATCTACCAGAAAAATATGCCAAAAATCCATTTTATATAAATGGTAGAGAAATTCTAAAAAAAGAAGAAATGTTTTGGGGTAAAAGATTCTTCTATTATAATAGATTTTATTCTTTAAGGGAATATTATTCTAAAGATAATAGACTAACTGCTTACTATATCGATGTTTGCCTACCACCTCTTATGAAAAAAAATGAAGTATTTATTGTTGATTTAAAGATAGATTTTTGGGTTATGCCAGATAAAGTTGAATTTATTATACTTGACGAAGATGAACTTGCCGAGGCAATAGAAAAAAATCTATTTTTTAAAGAAGAAATTGAAAGTTGCTTTGATACAGTTGATTTTATAAAAAACAAACTTAATAATAAAAAATTTGATGATATTTTTTCTAATTATAAAACTTCTACCTATAAAGAATGGAAAAGATATAAAGAATTCTATGAATAATACCATAAAAAAGTTAAAAGAAAAAGCAAAACAGTTAAAATCTGACACTTATGCTTTGTTTCTTGCTTATAAAGATAAAAGAGTCAAATGGTATGCAAAAATTTTTATTATTATAGTGATTAGCTATGCTCTAAGCCCTATTGATCTAATACCAGATTTTATCCCAATACTTGGATTACTTGATGATATTATTTTAGTACCTCTTGGCATTTATTTTGCTTTAAAAATGATACCTCAAGATATAATGGAAGAATGCAGAGAAAAAGCAAGAATATATCTTGAAAACAACAAAAAACCAAAAAATTGGATTGTAGGTATTATAATTATACTAATTTGGATTTTATTTCTTTTTATTGGCATAAAATTTATAATAAATCTAATCTTAAATTAAAATTTTAACACTAATTTGTTTCCTATATGAATCTTCTATTTTATTTTAATCATTAAATTATTCTACTTTTTATTAGATATTTATAATTTTTTATATTGTATTTTTATATAAAATTAATTTCAAACTTTTTAAAGTATAATTAAGAATTAAAGTTTTTGTATAAAGAAATACTTTTAAAGATTTTATTAAAAATTAGATTTTTGTAGAAATTATGGAAAAAATTGTTTCTAAATTGCAATAATTTTCTTATATTTTTATTGACACAACAAACATTATTTGTTATTTTATTCTTATTAAAAAATACTAATAAGTTTTAGGAGAATGTATGTTAAAAAAAGTTATAATTTTAATCTCGGTTTTATTATTTATTTTTTCTTGTTCAAGTCCTGTAATGAACAAACAAGAAGAAAGTAAAGCAAACTCTTTAATAAAATCTATTGAAAAGAATGCAAATTTTTATGGTGATGTACCAGTAAAATTAATAAAAGCAAGTTCTTATACAAACATAAGAAATTCTTACTGGCTACAAAGAGATTTTACAATTAGAGTAAAAAATCTTGGAACTCAAAAACAAGTTTTTATTCATCACAAATTGACTGACGGTTCATGGACTGATATGGCAGCTCTTTATATTGGTGATGCTGATAGTAACTATGAAATATGGAGATTGAGTTTTTCTTCATATTGTGCTTATGGTGATGAGTTTGTTGTTAAATATGTTGTAAACGGTATGACATATTGGGATAATAACAATGGACAAAATTATAAATTATCAGAAAATGGCGGTGAATTTCTTGGAAATAATATAGAAGTAATTCTTAATGAAGCATCTTTTAATCCTACAACCAATTATTTTTCTGGTAGCATAAATATAAAAAATCTTGGCTTTAGTAAAAATGTTAATATAATTTATACAACAGATAATTGGGCAACTACAAATGTAGCAGAATCTTATTATGAACCATATTACTATTATGGATATGCAGGTAAAATAACAAATCCAAATAATTATGGTGTAGAAAGATGGCTCTTTAAACTAACAACACAAAATAATAATTCTGGAAATATAAAATTTGCTATTTCTTATGATGTTAATGGCGTTACTTATTGGGACAACAATTTTGGTAAAGATTATATTTTACCATAAAAAAAATATAAAACTATTATAACGAGATTATTACTAAAAAAAGCGGGTTTAAAACCCGCTTTTTTTTTGAGCATTAAAAAATTTAATAAAATACACTAAAAAATTTCAACATCAAGTGACTAAAGTTAGTTTATTAGAAATCATAAAATTTAATTACTTTAATATCAACTAATTACATAATTTTAATCTGTGTAATCCGTGACAATCTGAAAAATCTATGGTATAACTAAATATTGATTTTTCATATCGTTTAATAAAGTCTTTGGTCAAAAATGACGATTTTATAACACAGATTTTTTTTAGATTATCACGGATTACACAGATTAAATTTAGTATATGACACAGATAATCGGATTGTCAGATTAATACATATTAAATCGTGTAAATATATACAATAACTATATTTAAATTTTAGAATCTGTGGCAAACCAAAAACTTTTTGGTATATATTAAAAAAATTAGTTTACTATTTGCCATATATTTTATATAATTACAAAAACAACGAGGAGAAGTTGAAATAATGAAAATAAATACTAAAATAATTATGATGTCAATTCCTTCTCTAATTATTTCTATATTAGTACTTATGCTAACTATTGTTTTTACAATTCAAGATAATTCTAAAAAAAATCTAGAAGAATTTAAAAATATTCAAATTGAATATGAAAAAATAAAATTAAAAAACTTAGTAGAAGTTTCATATAAAATAATAGATTCAAATTATCAAAACTTTAAAAATGGATTAATTTCTGAAGAAGAAGCACAAAATTTATCAAAAAAATCATTAAGTGAATTAAGATATGATAATGTCGAAGGATATTTTTGGATTAATGATACGTCAAAACCTATTCCCAGAATGATAATGCACCCTATTATTCCATCTTTAAATGGTGTAGTGATGAGTGATCGTAAATATAACAATGCAGTTGGTAGAAATAAAAATTTATTTGTTGCTTTTTTAGAAGTTTGTGAGAAAAAAGGCGAAGGGTATGTAGATTATTTTTGGCCCAAACCTACTAAAGAAGGACTTACAAAAGAAGAACCAAAATTATCTTATGTAAAACTATTCAAAGAATGGAATTGGATCATAGGTACAGGTGTTTACGTTGACAAAATAAATATAAAATATAATGAACAAGAACTTCTTGTAAAAAAACATTTAGATTTAATATATTTTATTTATTTCTTGGTAGGACTTATTGCAATTATTATTAATTGTTTAATAATTTTTATTGGAGCAAGAAAAATTTCAAAACCAATTCAACATATTTCAAAATATGCCCTTCTTATTTCTGAAGGAAATTTAATAAAAATTGACAAAAAATATAAAGAAGAAAAAAGTAAAAATGAAATAGGAAAACTTATTTATAGTTTTAATTTTTTAGTTACAAATTTAACAAATTCTATCAAAGAAATGCAAAGAATATCTTTACAACTTGAATATATGGTAATCGAGAATAATAAAACTATTCATGATATGTCAAATATTTCTAGCGTTCAAGCTTCTGCTATCGAAGAAATATCAGCAGCTTTAGAAGAATCTGCATCTGCTATAAAAACTATTTCTGGTAATGCAAAAATGAGTTCTGATAAGTTGTTAGAAGGTTCTAAAAAAGCTGAAGAAGGATTTGATTTAATTGAAAAAATTATAAAAAGTATTCAAAAAATATCAGAACAATCAGGCACAATAAGAAACTCATTAGAATTAATTTATGGAATAACAGAGCAAACAAATTTATTAGCATTAAACGCAAGTATTGAGGCTGCAAAAGCTGGCGAATCAGGAAAAGGATTTTCTGTTGTTGCTTCTGAAATTAGAAAACTCGCTGACAAATCAAAAATTACAGCAAATGAAATTAATATTCAAATAGAAGAAAACAATAAAATTGTTGAAGAAGCAAAGAAATTAATCTTAAATTCTCAAAATACATTTAGGACTATACTCGAAACAACAGTTTCTTCTCGTCAAATATTATCAGAAATTGCAGCAGCGATTAACGAACAAGCAATTGGTTCTTCTGAAATGATGAGTTCTATCGATAATATTTATGAATCATCTCAAAAAATGGTAGATAT
>MIAN01000168.1 GCA_001829125.1 Spirochaetes bacterium GWB1_27_13
TAAAACTTTTATTAGAAACTCCATCTGGTGATATTGCAACAAATGGAAAAATGACAATAGAAACTAATAAAGGTGTTATATATGATAACAATTTAGTAGCAGGTACTAATACTATACAGATAAATGATATAAATAGTTATTATAACATAAAATTTTCAAAAGATGGTTTTTCTACTACTACTAAAACTTTTAATTCAAATTCAGAATTAAAAACTTTTATTCAAAATAATTTAGTAGTCGAAAATATATTTTATAATCCTTCTGCTGATGTATGGGCTTTTAAAGCTGGAGATGTAAATAATGATGGTAAAAAAGATGTAATAATAGCTTGTAATGGTACTAGAGAAACGAAAGGATATATAAAAACTGCTATTTCAGATGGTGATGGTACTTTTAAATTATATCAGCAAACATTTAATATATTTTTTAATACGAATATGTGGTTTACTGGTGATTTTAATGGAGATAGTAAAACAGATATTTTATATATTTGTCAATATTCTTCTGGAAATACTATAACTATTTGGTCATTCTTATCAAATGGCGATGGTACTTATACTTTGGGAAACTATGTTTTTAACAAGTCTGTTAACTGGGATGGTAAAAATACAATTTTTAGGACTGGATTTATCAATAATGATAACAAAACAGATTTATATATGATACATAATGAAAATGCTGGTGGAATTCCTTATGTTTATTCATTTATATCAAATGGTAATGGAACTTTTAATTCAAATACTGGATATAATACATCATTAGCATTAAACTGGGATGGTATCAAAACAGTTTGGCGAACAGGTGACTATAATAATGATGGTTTAACTGATTTATATATAGTAAATAATGTTAATAATATAGCAAAATTTTATTCAATTGTAACTAATGGTTCTGGGGGTTTTTCCATTAATCAATTATCTAGTGCTTGGTCACCAACTTGGGATGGTATAAATACTCAGTTTTTTGTAGGTGATATGAATGCTAATAATATTTCTGATGTGATGATTATACATAATGATAATAACTCAAATATACTTATACAAACAACAGATGTTATAAGTTCTATAACACAATATAAATTAACTGGCTGGAAAGCAAATTGGTTTCAAGATAAATGGTTTGTAAATCATATAAATAGTTCTTACGATAAAAAAACAGATGCATATATTATTGGTCATAATCAAGATGGAGCAATAAGAATACATCCAATATGGTCTTATGGGGATGGAAATTTCTTGGGTGATGGTATGGGACAATATCCTACATGGCAAGCTAATTGGAATAATATCAACACAGAAAATATCTTATGTGATGATTTTAATGGTGATGGCAACTCAGATTTTGTTTTCATAGCAAAAGTTAATAATTATATTAGTTTTTATAGTGCTTTAGGGAAAGGTTTTATTGGTGCTAACTGTTATCAATATCCAGCTGGACAAAGTACTCAATGGATTTATTCATCTCTAAATCCTGAAACTGATAGAGACGGGGATGGTGTATTAAATAATTATGATAACTGTTCAAATACTTCTAATGCAAATCAGGCAGATGTAGATGGTGATGGTAAAGGCGATATTTGTGATAACTGTCCAAATACTTCTAATGCAAATCAGGCAGATGTCGATGGCGATAGCAGAGGCGATATTTGTGATAACTGTGTAAATACTTCTAATGCAAATCAGGCAGATGCAGATGGAGATGGTAACGGCGATATTTGTGATAACTGTCCAAATACTTCTAATGCAAATCAAGCAGATGTTGATGGTGATAGAGTAGGTGATGTTTGTGATAACTGTGTAAATACTTCTAATGCAAATCAGGCTAATGCCGATGGCGATAACAGAGGCGATGTTTGTGATAACTGTCCAACAGTTTCTAATAATGACCAAGCTGATACAGATGGAGATGGCAAAGGAAATGTTTGTGATAACTGTCCAAATACTTCTAATGCAAATCAGGCAGATGCAGATGGCGATAGCAGAGGCGATATTTGTGATAACTGTGTAAATACTTCTAATGCAAATCAGGCAGATGCAGATGGAGATGGCAAAGGCGATGTTTGTGATAATTGTCCAAATACTTCTAATGCAAATCAGGCAGATAGTGATCACGATGGCATAGGAGATGCTTGTGATCCAACACCATAATTAAAATTTAGTAAATAGAAGCTATAGACTTCTTGATATTATTCTTCGTGTTAGCTTTTATTCAAATAAAAACTAACACGATTTTTTTATATGAGGATTTAACAATGAGAAAAATTATTTTAATTATTATATTTTCTTTTTTTATGTTTTTTGCTTATTCTCAATCAAATACAATAAATACAGAAGTTAAAACAATAATAAATAAACTCTTAACAGAAAAATCTTTTGATAAAACTAATTTTTTAAATCTAACTAAAAATTATCAAAAAGATAGTAAAGAACTTATAAATTTATATAACAACATATTAAACTCTTATAATGAAAATTATTTAACAAATGATAATAAAAGAATCATAGAGTTAGAAGATTTATTTAAAAATTTTTACACAGAAAAACAAATAAGAGATAATATTTTTGATTTTATTAACAAATTTGTATTTAATGAATATATCGAAAGCGAAATTAAAGATTTGAATGATAATAAACAAAAATATAACGATTACAAAATAATAAAAGATATTGATTATATTACATTTCTTTATAATGGATTAAAAACTTATAATAAAATAATAAATAAAACTAAAAATGACTGGGATTATATTTATTTTAATCTAAAAGAAGCAGATAAAAGATTCTCAATTGAAAAATATAATTATGTTTTGTTAGATGTATATAAAAATCTTTCTTTAAAAAGAGAATATTTTGAGTTAAGAGCCTTTGAATATTATAATAATGAAGACCCTTCATTTGCTAAATATATT
This sequence comes from Spirochaetes bacterium GWB1_27_13, assembly GCA_001829125.1. Lineage (GTDB taxonomy): Bacteria > Spirochaetota > GWE2-31-10 > GWE2-31-10 > MWDO01 > GWC1-27-15. The sequence continues at coordinate 2,909 of MIAN01000168.1, forward strand.
GATTTATTTTTCTTGTACTTAGATATTAAAGATAAAAAAGATTCTTTTTTTAAAGAAAATGACAAGATTATTTACCAATTAAGATTAAAAGTATTTGAATATGCAAGAAAACTAAAAAGTAAAGATAAAATAGATGAGGAAATTTTAGAAGATGTCAATAATAATAAAGTTGTCCTAAATACTCAAAATAAAACATCTCCTTTTTATAATAAAAAAATTATACTTGTGTTTTTTAATACAGATTGTGTTTATTGTAAAAAAGAAATGAAAGAATTAGTAAAAATAAATAATATAATAAAATCAAAAAAAATAAATACCGAAATTATTGGAGTAACAACAGTTTTTAATAATGAAGACTATAAAACAATAGCTGATATATCAATACTAAAAAAAGAAAATAATATTAATTATAATCTACTTATGGATAAAAATAATATATCCGTAAATTACAATATTCCAACAGTACCAACTATTTTATTAATTGATGAAAATAACAATATAAGAGAAGTGATAAGATTCAAAAAATCAGCTAATTTAAAAATGAAATTGAAATTTTTTCTTGATAGTTTCTTAAATATTACAATCTAATTATGAAAAAAAGAATATTTTGTGGATTTATACTAATTTTCAATATTTTCTTTATATATTCTCAAGAAATAATAAAGATAGACCCATCTAATTATGATTTTGGTACTGTTAAAAAAGGTGAGATAGTTAGAGGTAAATTTGTTTTATCAAATTTGATAAACCAACAAATTGATATAACAATCCAATCTTCTTGTGAATGTCTTGAAATAGATGAAAATTATTTATTATTAAAACCTAAAGAAGATAAAACTATTTTTTATCAATTAGAAACAGAAGATTATGACGGATATATAGAAAAAGAAATTATAATAAATGTTAAATCTGATAAAAATCTTTTATTTTTTGTTAAAATAAGTGGTAATGTTGGTGTTAAAAATCAAAATCAAACTGAAGTACAATATAAAAATATACAAAATAATAATTTTGATATAGATAATATCGAAAAAGAGAAGTCTATAATAGTATTTTCATATAAAAATTGCAGAAGTTGTATAAAAATAATAAAAAAACTTGAAGAATTGGCAAATAATACCAATAGCAATGTAAAAATATTTTATATAGAAGAAAATGATAATAAAAAAAATATATATGAAATATCAAAAAAGATAGGTTTTTTCCCAGAATTACCGATTATAATTAAGGATGGAAAATATTATTTTGGAAAAAATGCAGTAAAAGATTTAATAAATGGTAATAAACCCAAAAAAGAAACAAAGGCTAAATTTAGAACTTTAAATACCATAACTGTAATATTATCAGGTTTGCTTGATGGGATTAATCCCTGTGCATTTACAGTAATAATACTATTACTTTCATATCTTTCTTTACAACTCAAAAATGCTAAAAAAATATTGATTTCTGGTTTATTTTATATAATTGCTGTATTTATTACTTATTTTTTAGTTGGAATAGGAATTTTTGAGTTTATTAGAAGGTTACAGACATTTAATATTATATCAACAATATTTAAGTATATTCTCACATTCTTTTTGTTTGGATTGTCTATAATAACCCTATTTGATTTTATCAAATCTTTGCAAGGAAAAAGCAATCAAATGTTTCTTAAACTTCCAGATTTTTTACAAAAATCAATAAGACAAAACATAAGAGAGCAAATGAAAGATTATAAAATCTTATTTGGTTCATTTTTGCTTGGCTTTATAATATCATTATTTGAATTAGTTTGTACTGGTCAAGTATATCTTCCAATCATAGGATATATAATTAGAAGTTCTGATCAATTTTTGAATGGAATATTTTTTCTAATAATTTATAACATTGCATTTATTTTACCTTTGACTGTTGTTTTTATCCTTGTTTATTGTGGAATATCATCAAAAGAAATTGGTGATTTTTTTGGCAAAAATATACCATTAATAAAGTTTATGTTTTTTTTATTATTTATTTTATTTGCTGTGTTAAATATAGTTTTGTAATTTTTATTACCCCTGAACTTCTTTCATTTTATTCAACTATTCAAAAAAGAATTTAAAACAACTCCAAAACAATTTAAAAATCCAAAAGACCGAATTCAACAAAAACACGCCTTATATTGAAAGATTTTTTTTATAATAATGTTAACTTAATATTATATAAAATTAAGGTACTGTCAAAAGTTTTATGAAAAGTTTATGAAAGTGCAAAATTGTTCTTTGAAATAAATATTATCCAGTAGAAGCAAGAAGATTGATCCATTTATCTTGATTGTATCAATGTTATCAAATAAATCAAGTTTAATAGGAGCATCATAATTCAAAGATTGATGAGGTCTCAAGTAATTGTACTATGTAACAAATTTTGTCGAAGGAATAGAAATATTCTAAAACATTGCCACGAAATAACTTACTCAATACCAAGAAAAATCATATATTTTTCAAATGAAATAAAAATTTAGTTCCCAAAAAAAGAGTTATCATGTATAATACATGTATTAAACGTCTGTGTAGAGTATTACTCTTACCAAAAGTAAGAATTCAATGGATGCTCATCAATCGTTAGTTCAGGGGTCAACTCATGGAAGATGCCCCAGTTTTGCAAACGACCATACTTGGATTCTTTTTATATGTTTTATTATCATATACTCGTTGTACGAAAAGCATTGAAATAGATATTATTTAGGAAATTGAGTATGAATAAAAAGATTTTAATATTTTTTTTTATATATACTATTCAAAATATATTTTCTCAAAATAATCAAAATGACTGGTTATTGCAAAAAATACTAAATAATAATTGGGTTGGAATAATTTTTACTTATGATCAAAATCAACTTTCCTATATTATTGATGGTAGATCTCCAACAGCACATTGGACAAAAGAATATGGAAAAGTAAGTATTTTTCCAAACTCAAATGAATTATTATTTAACATTGATTTTTCTGAAATTGATAAAGATAAAATTAAGTCATACAAATTAAAATATTATACAACAGATAAAGATTTGTTTTATACTGAATTTATAGGAACTTTCCCGAATAAAAACTCACAAGTTAAAGTTGGTTCTTTAAGAAAGTATGATGATATAAATATAATAATTCAGAAAAACAAAAAAATTATTTCTGATAAAGGAACTTATTTAAGAGAAAAACCGATAAAAGATTCTGATTATTATGAATGTAAAATATTTTGGGTTTGGGATAGAACACATGATATAAAAGATGATATTATAAAAGAATATACAAAAAATGTATTAAAAACAGATGATTTAATGTATAATGCTGAATTAATAGCAAGATCAGAAAAAAAATATAATATAGGTAATAAGCAAGATTATTGGTATCTAATTAAATATTACTCGATTGATTTTCCTGATCCTGATCGTTTAATAAAAATTCGTGGAAAAATAGTTAATAATGTATTAGCATGGGTTTTTGGAAATGATATTGAGTTAATTGATAAATAATATTTCAATGCTCTTCGTACAACATCCCGTGCATACATCACAACCTGTTTGGATGTTTCGAACTAACCATACTTTGTATTTTATCTGATACGCTTCGTTAGTTTTTTTGATAAAATATAAAACGTAATGTACATACGCTAGATGATAGAAAAAGTTCACAAGAATACTCACAAATCAATAAAATTATGGTATAATACGTATAATAAAAAATAATAGTTGCATATAAAATATCTTTGACTGCCTAAACGTGGATATCGGAAAAAGAAATGGGGAAGAAATATGGCAAGTAATTTTGAAATACTGAAAAATGATTGGGAAACATTAGCAAGTGTTGGTGAATTGGCTGAAAAAAGTCTTTATTCTGATCCAAATACAACTCTATTTAAAATCAGACAGCTTGCCGAATTAATTTCTAAATTGATATTAAAAGAAGAAAAACTTGCAGAACCAATATCTGGAACTCAGCAGGATAGGCTTAAGTTAATGGAAAGAGAAGATTTAATAGAGAAAGAAATATCTCAAATATTTCATAGTATCAGAATAACAGGTAATAAAGCGATACATGAAGGTTATTCTTCTTTAAATGATGCTAAAACATTTTTGAAAATGGCATTTAATCTTTCAGCATGGTTTAAGGAAGTATATGGAAGTGACACTACTTTTGATTCTTCAAAGGTTAGTTATGTTGAACCTAAAAATAAAGACTTTACTAATGAATTGAAAAAATTGCAGGAAGAAAATGAGATATTACAGAAAAAATTTGAAGAGTTAAACAAGCCAACATCACGAGAAGAGACGAAAGAGATAAAAAGAGCAAGAGCAACAAATGCAGCAAGAAAAATTTTGTTTGATGAAGCGGAAACAAGAAAACTTATTGATGAACAGTTAAGACTTGCAGGCTGGGAAGCTGATACTGAAAATTTAAGATATTCAATAGGAATAAGACCAGAGAAGGGAAGAAATATTGCTATTGCAGAATGGCCAACGACAGAGAAATATGTTGACTATGCTTTATTTATCGGGCTTGAGTTTATTGGAGTTGTTGAAGCAAAGAAAATGTCAAGAGATGTTGTAACTGTTCTTGATGAAGCTAAAACATATTCAGAAAAAGCCCAATTAGTTGAAGGTGTTAAGTTTGTAAATAATGCACCGTTCGGGAAGTATAAAGTACCTTTTATGTTTGCGACAAATGGCAGACCTTATATAGAGCAATTAAAAGAAAAATCAGGAATTCATTTTTTAGATGGAAGAAAAGCTACAAATCATTCAAAGGCACTTCAAAATTGGTATTCTCCAAGAGATATTGAAGAGATGTTAAAAAGTGATGTAGATAAGGATAATGAAAGATTAAAATCAGAGCCATATAATTATTTGACATCATCAAACGGTTTAGGACTTAGAGATTATCAAATAAAAACTATAAAAGATATTGAAACGGCAATTGTAAACGGTAAAGATAAAGTCTTGGTTGCAATGGCAACAGGAACAGGAAAAACAAGAACAGCAATTGGTTTAATATACAGATTTTTAAAATCAAAAAGATTTAATAGGATTTTGTTTGTTGTAGATAGGGCAAGTCTTGGACATCAGGCTGCGGATTCGTTTAAAGAGGCAAAAATGGAAGATTTGCAGTCTTTTTCAGAAATTTATGATGTTAAGGAATTAAAAGATAAAATACCAGAAGATACTACAAAAGTACATATTGCAACAATACAAGGGCTAGTAAGACGAATCTTATTCAATCCTGATGCGGAAGATAAACCGAGTGTAAGGCAATATGATTGTATAATTGTAGATGAAGCACACAGAGGGTATATTTTAGATAAAGATATTGAAGAAGAAGATATAACATTTAAAGACCAATATGATTATGTAAGTAAATATAAAAAGGTATTGGAATATTTTGATGCTGTAAAGATAGGATTAACAGCAACTCCTGCACTCCATACAATAGAGATATTTGGTGAAATTGTTGCTAAATATGGATATAGACAGGCAGTAATTGATGGCTATCTTGTAGACCATGAACCACCTTATGTTATTGCAACGGAATTAAATACAAAAGGAATAGGATGGCAGGTTGGTGAAGAAGTTTCTGTTTATAACAGAATAAAAGGGCAGATTGAAAAAGAAAAACTTAAAGATGAAGTTATAATAGAGGTTGAAGGATTTAACAAACGTGTAATTACCCATAATTTTAACAAAACTGTTGTTAAATATCTCGTGAATGAATTAGACCCTGACGGAGAGGGGAAGACTTTGATATTTGCTGCAACTGATGAACATGCAGATTTATTGGTTGAAATGCTAAAAGCGGAATTTGAAAATATAGGTTGGGAAATAGATGACAATGCTATAACCAAAATTACTGGATATATCAAAAATCAAGAAGAGGCAATCAAAAGATTTAAGAATGAAAAATATCCAAATATTGTTGTAACTGTTGACTTGCTTACTACAGGAGTAGATGTACCTTCAATTACAAATCTTGTATTCGTAAGAAGAGTAAAATCAAGAATTTTATATGAACAGATGATAGGAAGGGCAACAAGACTTTGTGACAGGATAAATAAAGACTATTTTAAAATTTATGATGCAGTTGGGCTTTATGATGCACTTAGCGAATATACAAATATGAAACCAGTTGTAAATAACCCTAAAGTTACAATGAAACAGCTTATTGATGAAATGCCATTGATTGAATCAGAAGAGAGACTGTTAAACCAAATTGAAGAACTACTCGCAAAAATGCAGAGAAAGAAAAAGGCTATAAAAAAAATGGGCAAGGAAGAAGTTTTTGTCATTAAAACGAAAGGGCAGACCCTTGAAGAATATATAGAAGCAATAAAGAAAATGCCTTTAAAAGAGGCAACAGAAAAACTGATAAATGATGCAGAACTTTTTGAGTATCTTGACACCATAAAATATATATCTGAAAAGCAGTATATATCTGACCATCAGGATAAAATTATTGAAATTAAAAGAGAATACGGAAAAGATAATAAAAAGCCCGGTGATTATATTGAAGAATTCAGAAAATTTGTAAATCAGAATAAGGATAAGATAAATGGGCTAAAAATTCTTTGTCAATCTCCCGAAAAATTATCAAGAATTGAGTTGAAAGAATTGAAAATTATACTTGAAGAAAACGGATATTCGGAAACAAGTCTTAATGCAGCTCTAAAAGATGTAAAACACAGTGATATAATGGCGGATATAATAACACTTGTAAGAAATGCGGCATTGGATGAACCACTTGTTAGCCATGATGAAAGAATAGAAGCAGCAGTTGAAAAGATTAAAAATCTAAAAAAATGGAATACTATTCAAATGAAGTTTATAACTGCAATAGAAAACCAACTATTAAAAGAAAATATTTTGACAAAAGATGATTTTGACAGAGTAACAGCATTTAAAGACAAAGGCGGATTTAAAAAAATAAATGAAAAGGTATTTAACGGAGAACTTGAGAATATTATTAAACTACTGAACCAAGCTTTATATTCGGCAGCTTAGAAAATGGAAAAATTAATGAAGAGAAAGTATTAGGATTTATAAAGAAGTATGGAGCTATAAACTATAAAAATAGAATATTTAGATAAATCGGAGGCTATAAAATGGGGACACAAGAAATTGTACAGAAACTTTGGAACTTATGTAATGTTTTGAGAGATGACGGGATAACATATCATCAGTATGTAACAGAGTTGACATATATATTATTTTTGAAAATGATGAAAGAGACAGGACAGGAAGATAAAATACCTGCCAAATTTAGATGGGATGTTCTTGTATCCAAAAATGGTATAGAATTAAAAAACTTTTATAAATTGCTTCTTCTCGAACTTGGAACAAAAGGTGAAGGAAAAGTAAAGATTATTTACAACAATGCACAAACAAGCATAGATGAGCCTAAAAATCTTGAAAAGGTAATAAAAGAGATAGATAAAATTGATTGGTATTCGGCAAAAGAAGAGGGACTTGGAGACTTGTATGAAGGACTTCTTGAAAAAAATGCAAATGAGAAAAAATCTGGAGCAGGGCAGTACTTTACTCCGAGACCTCTTATAAATGTTATGGTAAGAGTGATTGATCCGAAAATAGCTGAAAAGTGCAATGATCCTGCCTGCGGTACTTTCGGATTTATGATAGCATCTGACAGATATTTAAAAGCTAAATATAATGATTATATGAATTTATCTGAAGAAGAAATTAAGATTCAGAAATATGAAGCATTTACAGGATGTGAGCTTGTTTCTGATACTCACAGGCTAGCACTTATGAATGCAATGCTTCATGACATAGATGGAGAAATAAAACTTGCAGATACTTTGTCAGGACTTGGGAAGAGTATGAGCGGTTATGATGTGGTCTTGACAAATCCACCGTTTGGAACTAAAAAAGGTGGAGAAAGACCTTCGAGAGATGATCTTACTTTTTTGACTTCAAATAAACAGTTAAATTTTTTACAGCATATATATCGTTCATTGAATAAAGATGGAAAATCAAGGGCAGCGGTTGTTGTGCCTGATAATGTTTTATTCCAAGACGGAGACGGACAGAGGATAAGAGAAGACTTACTGAATAAGTGTAATCTTCATACGATATTAAGACTCCCAACAGGGATATTTTACGCTCAGGGAGTAAAGACAAATGTAATGTTCTTTACAAGGGGGACAACGGAAAAAGACAACACAAAAGAAGTTGCGTTTTATGATATGCGTACCAACATGGAAAACCTCGGAAAGACAAATCCGCTTACAGAAAAACATTTTGAGGAGTTTGAATCAACTGTAAACTCATCAAAAGAAGAAAAGCAGAAGATAGAGAGATGGAGCGTATTTACCATACAAGAGATAAAAGCCAAAAACTTTAACCTTGATTTGGGATTAATAAGAGATGATTCGGTTATTTCTCATGAAGATTTGCCAGACCCTGTTGAGTCAGCAGAAATGGCAATAGGAAAACTTGAAGAAGCAATAGACCTCATATCAGAAGTCGCAAGAGAGTTAAAGATATTGAGTGCAAATAAGGCGGTGGAATAAAATGGAAGAAAAAGAGCCTTATAAACTGCCTGAGGGATGGAAATGGGTAAAGTTGGGGGAAGTAGCTGAAAAGGTACAATATGGATATACAGAGAAAGCAACCAATGAAAAAATAGGACCGAAATTTCTTAGGATAACAGATATTCAAGATAATTTTGTTGATTGGGAAAATGTTCCATATTGTAGTATAACTGAAAAAGAGTTTGAAAAGTTTAAACTTAAAAATAATGATATTGTTATTGCTAGAACAGGAGCTACAACGGGCAAAAGTTTTTTGTTGAAAAACCCAGATAATGCAGTTTTTGCATCTTATCTAATAAGAATAACTTTAAATGAATTAGCAGAATGTAATTATTCGTGGTTTTTTATGAAAAGTCATTATTATTGGAAACAAATTACAGAACAAATACAGGGAATTGCTCAACCAGGAGTAAATGCAACGAAATTAGCCCAATTATTATTCCCTCTTCCACCATTAGAAGAACAACAACGAATAGCCAATATCTTAGACAATCTTACTTCAAAACTTGCCGAAGCAAAAGAATTGATAAATGATGCAAGAGAGACTTTTGAAAAAAGGCGTATGGCTATACTGCACAAGGCATTTACAGGAACACTGACAAAGCATTGGAGAGAGGAAAACAAAGACCTTTTAAATACAGATGAATTTGCAAATATAGAAGAAGTCGCAGAAAGTGAAAGACCTTACGAGTTGCCTGATAGGTGGAAATGGGCGAGGTTGGGGAGTATTTGTGAAAAGATAACTGATGGAACACATCAAACGCCAACATATACTGATAATGGAGTTATTTTTCTTTCATCTAAAAATGTAACCTCACGAAAAATTGACTGGGATAATATTAAATATATACCTGAAGAATTGCATATTGAATTATCAAAACGAGTTGCACCAAGACTCAATGACATTCTTCTTGCAAAAAATGGAACAACCGGTGTTGCTGCAATTGTTGATAGGGACTTAATATTTGATATATATGTTAGTTTGGCACTATTACGTTCAAAAAAAATGGTATATCCTTTTTATTTACTAAATCTTATTAACTCTAGGATTGCAAAAGAACAGTTTAATTCTAGACTAAAAGGAATTGGAGTTCCAAACTTACATTTAAAAGAGATAAAGGAAGTTAAAATTCCTCTTCCACCACTTGCCGAACAAAAAGAAATAGTCAAAATCCTTGAAAATCTTTTATCAAAAGAGGAAGAGGCAAAAGCACTTACTGACCTTGAAGAGCAGATAGAATTGATGGAGAAGAGTATATTATCAAAGGCATTTAGGGGAGAGTTGTAAGAAATTAATAATTGGTGATCCAATAATACCATTAATTGAGATTTAGGCGAAGATTACCCAAAGTTAAACACAATTCCCAAAGAATTAGAAAACAATGTTTTTCAACACGCTTTTGAAATAGCCAGAGTATCAGATTACATCTTGACTATTACATATTATTTGAGGAAAGAATAAAAAAATACCTCTGATTTTTTCAAAGGTATTTTGAGATTTACACAGACTTTTTTACAGTCTCTTATCTATCCAAAATGATGTGTAGTTATTCAAGTATTACGACCCTTTGGTGGTACAAAAACTTTTATTTTTTAATAATTCGTAATTTTTAATAATT
>MIAN01000169.1 GCA_001829125.1 Spirochaetes bacterium GWB1_27_13
TTTTATCTATTTAAATATACTTATCATAAACATTGATTAAAGATGCTCATAAAGAGAATTGCTTTATTAAAATTACTATTATAGTTTGATTTTATATTATTATAAATCAATTTATGTTTTTTATAATAAATTAATATATTTTTTATTTATTTATATTATAGATAATTAATATTTTAAAAAACTGTATTTTACCTCCGTCCCTTTGGGACAGACCCAAAAATAAAAAAAACATAATTTTTTTCTCAACACTTCAATTGTTTAAAAATTTATCTATAAATTAATAAAAATTGAAATAATCTGATTAATTTAGACTATATAAAAAAAACAATTTTCTACCACAAAAATTCACAAAAATTCACAAAATATATTATAATTAAATATGTGAGATGTTGTTATTTTTACTCTATGATTTTCTTGAACATTTTTCTATCAAACAAAGATAAAGTATATATAAAAATAAAAATTTATTAAAAAAAATTGACATTTTTTTTAAATATTGTAATAATAGAGAGGTGGTTAAATGTGGTATAAAGTGGTAGAATATAACTATGGAAACTTACTTCTCTGGTGAATTTTTAAATACTCTCGATGAAAAAGGACGAATCGCATTCCCTGCAAAGCTAAGAAACTGTCTTGGAGGGGATATTATTTGGATAACTAAGGGTATGAGCGGAGAAAAATGTCTTTTAGTTTATTCACCTGCTGAATGGATAAAAACGGTTAAAGACTTAGAGAGTAAGCTCAGTATTTATAATAAAGATACAAGATGGCTTTATAGGAGATTTATTTCTCCTGCTGTTGAAGTTGAAATTGATAAAAATGGAAGAATTGCTATTCCACAAAACTTAAGAGAACACGCAGGGTTACAAAAAGAATGCGTTTTTCTTGGGATGAATACTGTCATCGAATTGTGGGATGTACAAAGTTTTAAAGCGGAAGAAGAGAAAGCCTCAGAGTCCGGTTTCGATATATTTGAAGAACTATCAAAATCACAAAATAGTTCTTCTGTAAATGAATGATAAGTTTTAGGGGAGGGGAATAATTTTGAACTATGTCCATTCTCCAGTATTACTGGAAGAAATTATAAAAAATCTTGTTGGGGAACAGGATAATTTATTTCTTGATTGTACGGTAGGGGAGGGTGGACATTCTGAGGCTGTGTTGACCCGTTTTCCACAAATAAAAGTTGTGGGACTTGATAGAGATAAAGAAATCTTGCAGCTTGCTAAAGAGAGACTTTCTGTTTTTGGCGAGAGATTTAATGGGGTAAATCTTAATTTTAGGGATGCCTCAAAATTAAACGAAATAATAGATGTAGGGCTTTTTGACTGTGCTTTGGTTGATCTTGGAGTTTCTGTTTATCACTATAAAAAAAGTGGACGGGGCTTTAGTTTTTTGGAAGAAGAAAAGCTTGATATGAGACTCGATTCTTCAGGGACAAGTGTTTCAGAAATAATTAATAATTATTCTTTTGAAGAGTTGAGAGACATATTTTTTAAATGTGGAGAAGAAAAGTTTTCGAGAGAAATCGCAAGAAAGATAGTGTTTTTGCGAGAAAAAAAGTTAATTGAAAGTACAAAAGATTTAGAAGAAGTTGTAGTTAGTGCAATTCCGCCAAAATTTAGAAATACAAAAATAAATCCTGCAACAAAGATTTTTCAGGCATTGCGAATTGTTGCAAACAATGAGTTTGAGAATATCGAAATTGGTATTCCTCAAATACTTTCATTATTAAAAGTTGGTGGCAAACTTGGGGTTATTACTTTTCATTCTCTTGAAGATAGAATTGTAAAACATCTTTTTAACTTTATGGAAAAAGAATGTATTTGTCCACCTAAGATTCCAAAATGCGTATGTGGCAAAAAGAAGTTGGTTAAAGTAATTGGTAAATCGATTACTCCGACGGATGAAGAGATTCAAAAAAATCCTCCTTCAAGGTCTGCAAGACTTAGGATTGTGGAGAAGGTTTTATGAATAAATTTAATTTTTTTGTTATTTTTGCCTCTTTTGTAATCGTTATTTTGTTTGGTAGTGCGGTTTTTATAAATCTAAACATAAAAAACAGCAAAACAGAGGTAGAACGATTAAATGACGAGATAAACGATATTAAACAAGAGATAAAAAGACAAAAAATCGAAATCTCTTCTTTAGTAAGCCCAGTTCTTGTTATTGATTATATCAAAAAGAATGATTTAAAGGCAGTAAAATTAAAAAATGTTACTTATATTTATGTAGAGAAATAGATTAACTATACTTACACTTACTATTTACGGAAACAAGGGGTATCTACCCCTTGTTTCCGTAGGTATATAAATTTTAATCAGTCTAATCTGATTAAATCTGTGATAATTCGTATTATAGTATCGTGATTTTTAAAGAATGCGGTTGATTTTGTTTAATTTTCTTGATTAAATGACGATTAGCATTTATGGAGGGGAAAATGCTATATCATTTTTTATATTCGCTTACTAAATGGATTACGGGGTTTAATATCTTTGGATATATAACCTTTAGGTCTGTTATTGCTTTTTTAATTTCTTTTATTATTTGCCTTGCATTTTTTCCCTGGTTTATTGAGAAGATGAAAAGGTGGAAAGCAAGTCAAATAATTAGAGTAGAAGGACCACAAAGCCATCAAATAAAAGTAGGGACACCTACTATGGGTGGATTTTTAGTGATTATAGCAATAGTTATTAGTCTTTTGGTTTGTGGAAATTTTAACAATCTTTATATATTGGTTATTCTTTTTGCAACGATTTCTTTTGGGATTGTTGGTTTTTTTGATGATTATTTAAAAATTACAAAAAAATCATCAGATGGACTTCAGGCAAAGTTTAAATTAATATCACAAATTTTACTTGCAACAATAATTTCTACTGCGATTTATTTTATAATGGGCGATAAAATGGCTTATTTAACGATTCCATTTATAAAAAGTTTTAAACTTTCTATTTCGTTTTTTTATATTCCATTTGGAGTATTTTTGATAGTTGGTTTTTCAAATGCAGTTAATCTAACTGATGGGCTTGATGGGCTTGCAGGTGGGCTTTTGATTGCGGTTGTTGCTACTTTTGGGTTACTTAGTTATGTTACTGGTCATAAAGAACTCTCGACTTATCTGTATTTGGATTTTATTCCTATATCGGCAGAGTTGTTAGTTTATTGTTTTGCTTTTATTGGTGGACTTTGCGGATTTTTATGGTTTAATTCACATCCAGCTGAGATTTTTATGGGCGATACTGGCTCTCTTTCTTTTGGTGGAATAATAGGTACTATGGCGTTAATGATAAAACAAGAACTTTTACTTCCAATTGTTGGAGGGGTATTTGTTGCAGAAACTTTATCCGTTATAATACAAGTAACTTCTTACAAATTGACTAAAAAAAGAGTATTTTTGATGTCACCACTGCATCATCATTTTGAGTTGAAAGGGTGGAAAGAATCAAAAGTAATAGCAAGGTTTTGGATTATTGGTGGAATTTTAGCAGTTATTGCAATAGGTTCTTTGAAATTACGATGAAAAAAGATAGTCATTTACAAAATAATATTGGCATTGCTTTATTAGCTTCTGTGATACTTTTAGTTGGGATTGGGCTTGGTTTTTTATATAGTGCAAGTCAACCAGCAAGTTTAAAGTATTTTAACAACCAATTTTATTATTTAATTAAACAAGGAATATTTTTTATTATAGGAATATTCTTTTTTATGGCTGGTTTTTTTATTAAAATTGAATTTTATAAAAAAAATATCAAATTTATTGTTGTTATTACACTTATTCTTTTGATAGTAACTTTAATACCAGGTATTAGTAAAGAGGTTGCAGGTGGCAGGAGATGGCTAAATTTAGTAATTTTTCAATTTCAGCCATCAGAAATAGCAAAATTAGTTGTTATTTTTTATTTGAGTTTTGTATTGGCTAATAAAAAAGAGTTTATTGAAGATTTTTATAAAGGAATATTACCTCCATTGCTTTTAGTTGGTTTTATTTCTTTTTTAATTTTGGCAGAAAATGATTTTTCTACAACTTTTTTGGTTTTAGTTACATCAATGACTATATTTTTTTTGGCAGGTATTAGGTTATTAACTTTTTTTATGTTAATAGGTGTTGGTGGTATAGCAGGCGTTTTAATGATTTTTTTGGCACAGTATAGAATAACGAGATTTTTTGCATTCTTAAATCCATGGGAAGATCCGCTTGGCTCTGGGTGGCAATATATTCAATCAATGAAGTGCTTTTCGCTTGGTAAATTTTTTGGTAAGGGAATAGGTGAGTCCGCACAAAAAAGTTTTGCATTGCCAGAGGCTCAAAATGATTATATTTTTGCAATAATAGGAGAAGAAGGCGGGGCTTTTTTTGCAATAGTTGTAGTTTTACTTTTTACAGCATTTGCATTTATAGGTTTGAATATAGCAAAACGAAGTAAGGATAAAACTCATTTTTTACTTGCTTCAGGCATCGCGTCTTTGGTTTTTATACAGGCTATGGTAAATATTGGTGTCGTTATAGGGATCTTGCCTTCTACTGGTATTACATTACCTTTTATAAGTGCAGGTGGAACATCTTTAGTTATTTTTATGTTTGCCTGTGGAGTTTTATTTAATATTGCCCATAAAGAAGCAGGTTAGAATGATGAATAATAAAATTATATTATTTTTAATTATAATTTTAACTTCCTTATTTATATTTTTTATTTGTTTTTTTATGTTTACAAATTTTACTGTAAAAAAGGTAGAAATTGATAGAGATTTTTTTTTAGATGACAAAAAATTCTACAAATATCTTAATATAAAAGAAAATAGCCTGATATGGGACTTTGATAAGAAAAAAATAGAAGAAAAGTTAGCAAAACAAAGTTATCTTTCTTTCTATAAAGTAATAAAAAAATATCCAAATACTATTAGAATACTTTTGCGGTTAAAAAAACCAATCGCAAAAATAGTAGTGCAAAAGGGAGATGTGTATTTCATAGATGATAAATGTAGTATTTTTAGGAAACATAAGATTAATTATAGTATTCCTTTAATTTGTTATATCAATGAAGAAAAAGTTACTTTAAATTATAAAGCAAATGATTATATAAAAAAAGTAATAGATAGTCTTGTTCTTTTAAAAAATAAGAATAAAAATGTTTATGATGGTATATCTCAAATTGATATTATTGAACATTCTAATAAAAATTTAGAATATATTGTAAATTATCGCACAATTAATGCAAAAATCTATTTAAAAAATTATATAAATGTCGATCTATTAGAGAGAGGATTAATTTGTGCTTTATATATAGAAGAAAATAATTTAGACGTTGAAAATGTAGTTTATACGGGTAATGGTTTTATATTTTAGATGTTAGACCTGTCTGGATGTAAAAACCTGAAAGGTCTTTAATTGAAATTCATTTGTAATATTTGTTAAGGTGATTTTTATGAAAAATAAAAATGATGATTTGATTGTTGGAATAGATATAGGTTCGAGTAAAATTATTGTTGTCATTTCTGAGATAGATGACACTGGCAATATTTCTATTATTGGAGTTGGGAAAGCTGATTCTAAAAATGGAATAAAAGGCGGTGTTATTATAAATATAGAAAGCGTTGTATCCGCAATAAACGAGGCTTTGGAAGTGGCAGAAATTCAGGCAGGACGAGAAGTTAAAAGCGTTTTTGTTGGATTTTCTGCTGGTAATATAGAAACAATAAATTCAAAAGGGATTGTCGCAATATCAGGTGTGGACAAAGAAATTAGAGAAATTGATATAAATAGAGTAATAGATGCGGCAAAGGCTGTTGCTATACCAATGGATAAAGAGATTTTACATATTATTCCACAGGGTTTTACAGTAGATGGACAGGCTGGAATAAAATATCCTATTGGCATGGTTGGGACAAGACTTGAATGTCAAATTCATATTCTCACATCTCCAATATCTTCTATACAAAATGTATTAAAATGTATGGATAGGGCGGGGCTTGAGATTAGAGACATTGTTTTACAAAATCTTTCTGCGGGGAGAGCATGCCTTGCTGAAGATGAAAAAGAACTCGGAGTTTTGCTTTTAGATTTTGGAGCAGAAACAGTTAAGGCGAGTGTTTATTATCAGCAAGCACCTTTTTATAATGCAATTTATCCGCTTGGTGGGTATTTGATTACAAATGATCTTGCTATGGGATTAAAGATTCCTTTTGCAACAGCAGAAAAATTGAAAGTTGCTTTTGGTGTGACTCATTATGGTTATGTAGATGAAGAAGAAACTGTGCAAATACCAACTGTTGGCGGTAGGAGTCCAAAACTTTTGGCTCGTGTTAATTTAATTCATATTATTAAGCCAAGAGTTGAAGAAATTTTAAATATTGTAAAAGAAGACTTGAAAGAAAAAGGATTTTTTGATAAAATTTCGGGTGGAATAGTTTTAACTGGTGGTACAAGTATGCTTCCTGGTATTGTTGATGTTTGTCAGGAAGTTTTTGATATACAAACAAGATTGGGCGTGCCTCATAAGTTTAGTGGGTTGGGGGATCAACTAAACTCTCCAGAGTACTCTGTTGCTAATGGTCTTGTTTTATGGGGCTATGAAAGAGTCAATAAAACAACAGACATGGCGACAAGAGGTAAAAAGGATGATGGCAATAAAAGAGGTTTTTTAAAGGTAATAAAAAACTTTTTTGATGATTTATTTTAGAGGGGGGGACAATGAACATCGATTTTTATGAAAACAACAATGGTTGTTGTACAAGAATTATGGTAATGGGTATTGGCGGTGGAGGCTGTAATTCTATTAATAGAATGATTGATGCTGGTGTTAAAGGTGTTGAGTTTATAGCTGTAAACACTGATAAGCAAGCTCTTAGTTCTTGTAAAGCAACAAGAAAAATCACAATTGGTGAAAAACTTACAGGTGGTAGAGGTGCTGGTGCTATTCCAGATATTGGCGAAAAAGCGGCTTTAGAGTCAGAAGAAATTATTAGTGAGATTCTTAAAGGTGTTAATATGCTTTTTATTGCTGCTGGTATGGGTGGTGGTACAGGGACAGGAGCAGCTCCTGTTATTGCAAAAATAGCAAGAGAACTTGGATGTTTAACAATTGGAGTTGTTACAAAACCATTTGACTTTGAAAAAAGAACAAAAGGTAAAATAGCAGAAGAAGGCACTAAAAAACTCAAAGAACATACAGATACCCTCATTGTAATTTCAAATCAGGCTTTATTTGAAGGTAATGATAATATTCCACTTGTTGAAGCATGGAGAAGAGCTGATGAAGTTTTAAAGCAAGGTGTTCAAGGAATCTCGGATTTAATAGTAAACCCCGGCGAGATAAATATAGACTTTGCAGATGTTCAAACAGTTATGAAAAATAAAGGACAGGCTTTAATGGGCGTTGGCATTGGCAGAGGAGATAATTCTGCGATTGAAGCTGTTACTATGGCAATAGAAAATCCATTGATGCCAGATTTAGTTGTTGCAAACGCTAAGGCATTATTAGTTAATGTTGCAGGGTCTTCTAAAATGACATTAAAGAATTTTAGCGATGTAATGAAATTTATTGAAAATATCGCATCAGATGATGCTTTGGTAATACCAGGTCAGTCTTTTGATGATTCATTACAAGATACAATAAAAGTTACAATTGTTGCTACTGGTTTTGAAGAAAAAGAAAGAGTTCAACAAATGCCAGTAAAAGAAAAAGTAGTTGAAGAAAAACCACAAGAAACTTCGAGTACGCAGGCAAATGTTTACTCACACGAAGAATTTGTGAATTTATTAAAGTCTAGCTCAAAGACAACGGCAAAGAATATCGAAGAGCCAGCCTTTATGAGAAAATTTAACACAAAAAAAGATAAATCTGACGAAGATAGTAATTTTTTAACTAAAAAAAGTTAATTGACATAAAAACTCGGGTGGCATCGAAAGATGCCACTTTTTTTTTGCTTTTGGGAACATAAAAATTAACTTCTTATCCTCAAAAAAAAATAAACTAAAAAAATCTTGAATTAATAATCAATCTATGATATAATTCTTCAATTTAAAATCTTAATTTTTGGAGAGTTATTATGGGAAAAGTAAAAGTTGGTGTACTCGGAGCAACAGGGACTGTTGGTCAAAAATTTATTACTCTTTTGAAAGATCATCCTTTTTTTGATATAACTGATCTTGTAGCTTCTGAAAGAAGCAAAGGTAAGATATACAAAGAAGCTTGTTCATGGAAACAAGAAGTTGATATGCCAGAACAAGTTAAGAATATGTCAGTAAAGTCTTATGATGAACATTTAGAAGCAAAAATATTCTTTTCAGGACTTGATGCTAATGTAGCAGGTGAAATTGAAACATATCTTGCAGAAAAAGGATGCGTTGTAATTTCTAACTCAAAAAACCACAGAATGGATGTGGATGTTCCTATTTCTATTCCAGAAATTAATCCAGAACATTTTGAAGTTTGTAAACATCAAAAATCTAAAGGTTTTATTGTAACAAATTCAAACTGCTCTACAATGTTTTTAGCAATAGCATTAGCTCCTCTACATAAGAAATTTGGCATTGAAAAATTAATTGTTTCTACAATGCAAGCTGTGAGTGGTGCTGGTTATCCGGGCGTTCCTTCATTAGATATACTTGGAAATGTTGTTCCATTTATTGGTGGTGAAGAAGAAAAAATTCAAATCGAATTAAAGAAAATGCTTGGTACTTATAAAGATGGAAAAATCGTTGATGCAGACTTTGTTGTAAGTGCTCATTGTAATAGAGTTGCTGTTATTGATGGTCATACTGAGACTGTTAGTATTCTATTTAAAAACAAACCAACAGTTGAGCAAGTTAAAGAAATTTTAGCAAATTTTAAAACTGAAGTTCAAGATATGGATTTACCTATGTCTCCAGAAAAACCGATTGTTGTTATGGAAGAAGAAAATAGACCGCAACCAAGATTTGATGTACTAAAACATAAAGGCATGGCTACTTTTGTTGGTAGAATAAGAAAATGTCCAGTATTTGATATTAAAATGGTAGTGCTTGGACATAATACTATTAGAGGTGCAGCAGGTGCTGCTATTCTCAATGCTGAATATATGTACAAAAAAGGTTTACTTAAAGATATTATTTAATAGATAAAAACTATATTTAGGGCAGGGGATTGATAATTTTAATCATCCCCTGCCTTATTTTTTTTAGTCAAAATAGAAATTATTGATTATCTAAACAAAAACTATTGCAAAAAAAATTCATTACTTATATAATAATTTTAATAATATTTAATAACAGGGTTTTATATATGAAATATATTTTTATAATTTTAATTTTATTGAGCGTAACCGTTTTATTTAGCCAAAATAAAGAAAAAGTGGCAGTATTAAATTTTAAATTTATTAATTATTCAAAAACGAGTTTGGATGACTTAATGAAAGATATTGCTTATTATATCAATTCTGAAAATGTTTATGAAGTTGTTGATAAAAAAAAGTTAGATAAGGCTTTAGTTGATTTAAAATTTGATATAAATGACAATGATATTGAAGAACGATTTTTAATGGATTTATCGAATAATTTGAAAGCAAAACTTATCTTTTTTGGTGGGATTTTAAAAATAGATAAAGGATTGGTTTTAAATATGAAGTGTTTTAATAGTGTTTCTAAGAAATATCCAATAAACCAACTTATTGCTTTAACAAAAGAAGATCAAGTTTTAAACACTGTTAAAAAAATTTCCAAATCAGTAACAAAAATTAATATTGACGAAACTGTTGATTATCCACATGAAATAGATCTTTCTTTTTTAGAAAATATTGTTAATGAAACTTATGATAAAAATGATGGCATTGATTTTTTTATTCCTTACTCAAAGATTTCTTTTAGACTAAAAAAAATTCAAATTAATTATCAATCAGATATTTATTACGATTCCGAAAAAATTGCATTCTATACAAGACTTCCTACTACAAGTGGTCTTTATTACCAAATACTAAAAAAAGTATCGCAATCAGATATATTAGATATAGAATATCAAGAGCCTATTCAAAAAATTCTATATCAAGATTATAAGAACAATAAAAATATGAACTGGATAATAAAAATATCGGAAAAATGAGTGTGTGAAAGCGACATTGCTGAATGTCGCTTAACACTAGTCATTATTTTTTTATGAGTTCAATTATAATGATAATCGTGCAGATTGTCATTATATACCGGAAATGTTTTTTTACAACTTGTTTTCTTAAAATGACTTAGAAAAGAAATTATCATTGAATTTAAGACAAACCTGAAACATTTCAGTATATAATCAAACAAGTCTTGTTTGTTAAAATTCTAAGATTATTATATATAATAATAAGTTACTCGATGTTGATTAAATATTATATGCCTAAAAAAACAAGTTTATTTTTCAAGTTTTTTATAGGTTCTATATCTAATGAAATTGGGACATTTTCATTTATTTATAGTCTATTTTGATTTTACAACATAGAGTAACTTAAATTTAACTACATTTTTATTTACAGAATCAAAAGATACTATTCCATCAAAAGGAGTTTGTGGTATATTAGTTTTATCAATATTTCCAGTACTGATAGTAATTGAAGTACTATCACCTTTTGTTGAATGTTTAGAAATAGCAACTATTTCTTTATCATTATTCCATTTTTGAACTAATATATTGGATAAATAATAAACTCCATCTTTTTCAAAATTAGTAGGTTTTGCAAAATTATCAAAAGTTTTATCAAAATTATTTTTATCTATATATTTTTTTGCCGATTTTGTTATATCGCTAATTGTGATTTTATCACGAATTTTATTTGCCTTATCAGTTAAACCAGCTTTATCATAATTTTCTATCGCTTTATCGTAAATTTTTGATTCTTCATAGGCTATTGCTGCATTTTGATACTTTTCAATCAAAACATAAAAATCACCGTTTACTTTATAAGTAGAGGCAATTTTTTTTCCTATATCCTTAAATGTTTCTTTTGTGATTGTATATAGCACATTTCCATTATATAAAATATCAGCATTAGTATTTTTTGTTAATCCTATGATAATTACATCTAATGGTATTTCTACAAAACCATTTTTTATTGGATTAGGATAAGTTTTTGAATCACATCGCAAATCTGATTTTATAAGGTCGTTAAAATCATAATCATAATACTGTTCTTCATCAAAACTTATTGGATTTTTACCGTTTTTGTCAATATATGTAACAGATATTAATGCTTTTTTTTGTAATGTAGTTTTTAATTTATACACTAAATTTTTTGTTGCTTCTATTTTTACAACTTTTTCTTTGCTATCTGTTCTGTAGATTTCGTTATTTTCATTAATAGTCATAATATTCAACTTAATATCAGAGTCATCTTTATAGCTAATGAATTTTACTTCAGATGATTTATATCCTTTTTCAATAGCCTCATCTTTTGTAAGTTTTTTTGTTGTAAGGCATCCACTGCTAATTAATAAAATAATAATTGAAATAATAAATATAATATTTTTCATTTTATATACCCTCTCTTAATTTTTCTTTTTATCATTTGGTTTTTTGATCCGTGCAATACTTATCAAATAATATTTTTTTTCATTTGATAAATAAACCTCTGATTTTACATAATTAGATATTTTAAATTTCTTTAAAACCTCCTCTCTTGCGTATATTTTATACTTATGCCCTTTTGCTGTAATAAGTATCAATATTTTATTAGTAATATCAATCTTATCTATTTTTCCATCTATAATTATGGCTTTATCCATTTCATGAGCTTGAAGAAATTGTAAACTAAAAATTAATAGGAAATAAATAATTATAAATTTATACATAGTTTTTTCTCAATTTTATTTTTGTAATAAATACAAGATAAATAAAATATGATTGTCATAAAATTAATCAATTATTAAAATAGGATTAATCTTTTATTAGAAATTAGATAAAAAAGTTGATAATAACAAATTAGAAAATCATTAATATCGAATTAGAAAATTGTATATTTATTTGACTTATATATTAAATCATATAAAATTATTATTATATTCGATAATCAAGGGAGATAATAATGCACCTTTTAATAATAGAAGATGAACTTAAAATTGCAAATTTTTTAAAAAAGGGATTTAAAGAAGAAGGATATACTGTTGATGTGGCAATGGATGGAGAAGAAGGTTTGTATATAGCAGAAAATAACACATTTGATGCAATTATTCTTGATTTGATGCTTCCAAAAATAGATGGGATAACTATATGTCAAAAAATTAGAAAAAAAAATGACTCTATTCCTATAATAATGCTTACTGCAAAAAGTAGTATCAAAGATAAAGTAAATGGATTTGATATTGGAGCAGACGATTATCTAACAAAACCATTTGTGTTTGAAGAACTTCTTGCAAGGCTTAGATCTTTATTACGGAGAAAAAGTTCTCAAGAAATTAAAAAACTTAAAGTAGCTGATCTTGAGATGGACTTGGTGACTCATAGAGTTTATAGAGATGAAAAAGAAATATTATTATCTGCAAAAGAATATGCTCTTTTGGAATATATGATGAGAAATCCAAATGCAATAATTACAAGAACTATGATCACAGAGCATGTTTGGGAAATAAGTTATGATTCATTTACAAATATTATTGATGTTTATATTAATTATTTGAGAAACAAAATAGATAAAGATTTTGATGTTAAATTAATTCAAACCATAAGAGGAAGAGGATATATACTCAAGGAGGAAAAATGATTATAAAATCCATTAGATTTAAAAATACAATGATATTTACATCTATTCTTACAGTCCTTTTTAGTATATTTGGAATAATGCTTTATATTAACCAAAAGAATATGTTAATTTCTGATATTGATACATTTCTTCAAGCCACTGCTGTAAGTGTTGCTGACTCAATAGATACAGTTTGGGAGAAGGAAAAATCTGGAGTAATAAATCAATCTGAAAAACAAAAAACTATAGATGAAACAATTCAACAATATTTTTTTAAAATAATTAAAAGTTGGCTTTCTACAAATGGCATAGAAGACCCAAAATATCTCAATATCTTAGTTCAAATTTTTGATGAGAAAGCACAACTAATAGCAACTTCAAGACCTGTTCCACAATCTATTATGAGGTTATCAGAACGAGAATTTAATTCAATACTTCAAGGTAATCATTATATATCAAATAATAATATCGAAACACAACCAAATCAATTTATAACATTAAGATTTCTTTCTTTACCAATAATAACTGATGAAAAATTATCTTATATAGTACGAGTTGCAATATCTTTACGAACTATGAAATTTTCATTATCAAATCTTAAAATAATCCTTTTTATTCTTATTCCATCAACAATTATTGTTGCTGGATTTATTGGATTATTTTTAACAAATATTACTTTATACCCAGTAAATAATATGATTCAAACAATAAAAAGAATAACTGCAAAAAATCTTAAATTAAGAATAAATATACCAGACTCCAAAGATGAAATATTAAATCTTGCAAATACTTTTAATGATATGTTAGATAGATTGCACAATTCGTTTGAATCACAAAAACAATTGATAGAAGATTTATATCATGAATTAAAGACACCTCTATCTATTATGCGTGGAGAAATTGAAATAATATTAAAAAAAAATAGAGATAATGAGGCATATAAAGATATTTTATATAGCAATATGGAAGAAATTGATAAACTTGCAAGATTAATCGAAAATCTATTATTAATTTCTAAATTTGAGAGTAAAATTATAACATTTGAATATACTTTAATTAATTTGAATATTATCATAAACGATGTAGTAGAAACTTTCAAAATTTTATCAGAGCCAAAAAATATAGAAATAAATATAGAATCAAAAGAAAATATTATAATATATGCTGATGAAAAACAAATAAAAACCCTTTTTATCAACATTATAGATAATGCGATAAAATATAATGATGATAATGGTAAAATATTGATTAAATTAACCAAAAATAATGAATTTTGCATAATATCAATTATTAATACAGGTGTTGGAATACCAGAAGAAGAAATTCCTTTTATTTTTGATAGATATTATCGTGCAATAAAATCAAAAAAAGTCTTTGGTACAGGTCTTGGTCTGAGTATTTCAAAATCAATTGTCGATGCTCATAATGGAAAAATAGAAGTGGATAGCAAACCAAATAAGGAAACCGTTTTTACAATAAAACTTCCTTTAATAAAATCAAATTAATTTTTTTTAAGACTCTATTTGTCTAAGACTTCTTTCTATTTCTATTGTAATATATTGCTCGTTTATTTTTAATTTTTCGTTTTGTAAATAATTTTTTACTTCTTCAAGAGGGAATGATTGGAAGGCTCTAATTATTTTCCATTTAATCAATATGTTTGTATGATTTTTTTGTAAACATTCTTTTAGTGTTTGTAAACTTCTCATATCTTTACTATAAAATGTTATGAAACCAATAGCATCTATTGCCTCTGAAATTTGACTAATTTCACCGTTTTTTAATACATTTTCAAGGTAGGCTAGGGCATATTTGCCTATTTTTGTTATTGTTCTTGCTATTATATCTCTTGGCAAAGGATAACTTTTTTTATTAAATGGCTTTTTTTCTGGCTCTATATGCTGATTATCACCTATTTTACCAAGCAATTCTACCAAATAAGGAACGCTTTCTACCCCAATATTTGCTAAAGCTTCAGTTATTGCTATTTTTGTATATAGTTTTTTTTCTTTTTGTAAAGCTTCGCACAAATTTAATATAGAAGTATTACTTTTAAGTTCGCCAAGTAATGTAGCAGAGGCTGTTCTTTCCAAAGGGTTTTCGCTTTTAAGTAGAGTTTCCAATTTGTCTATTGGATAGTTTTTGAATTGATTTTTGTAATCGTCTGTGATAAATCCTCTCTTTGCCAATTCATCTGCGTTACTTTTCATTTTTATACCAATTTTTTTAACTCGTCACATATATAATTAACATCTTCTTCTGTTAATTTAGAATGAATTGGTAATGATATTTCATTTTTGTACATATCGTAACACAGAGGATAATTTTTTATATCAAACCCAATTTTTTTATAAAAAGAATGTAGCGGAATAGGTATAAAATGCACATTTACAGAAACTCCTTTTTCTGCCATTTTACTAATAATTTCATTTCTTTTTGGCTCATCTGTATTATTTATCCTTAAAGGAAACAAATGATAACAATTAGTTTTTTTGGGGTCAAAGAAAGGTGGTAAAATAAAACGGCTATCATTACTTAGATTTTTTTGATAAAGTTCATAGATTTTTTTTCTATGTGGAATAATTTCTGTCTCATATCGAGCTAATTGTATTAGTCCAATGCTTGCTGCAATATCAGTCATATTGTACTTATAACCATCAAGTGCTATGTCGTACTGCCAACCACCAGACTTAAATTTTTCTAAAGCGTCCTTACTCTGCCCGTGTAGAGAAAGTAGCATTATTTTTTTATAAATCTCGTCAGAAGCCAAATCATTTATACTATTAAAAGTTATCGCCCCACCTTCAGCAGTCGTTAAATTTTTTACTGCGTGAAATGAAAAAACGGTAAAATCAGCTACATTCCCAATCTTTTTGTTATCATAACTCGCCCCAAAAGAATGTGCCGAATCAGCTAACACAAGTATTCTACCCAAATTTTGTTGTAAGGTGTTTGATTTTGGTTTAAATTGGTTATTTGATTTTATAATTTCAAAAATTTCATCATAATCGCAAGGAAATCCGCCAATATCAACTGGAATTATCGCTTTTGTGTTTTTTGTTATTGCTTTTTTTATTTTTTGTGGGTCAATATTAAACTCGTTTGGTTTTAGATCAACTAATACAGGAGTAGCTCCTGTGTGTAAAATAACATTAATTGTTGCAGCAAAGGTATAAGGAGTGGTAATAACTTCATCTCCCTCTCCAATATCAAAAAGCCTAAGTACAACCTCAAGTCCAGCAGTGGCAGAGTTTAAACATACCACTTTTTCGCAACCACAATACGTCGCAATTTCTTTTTCAAAGCGTTTGGTTTTAGGACCAGTTGTAATCCAGCCAGATTTTAGAGTATCAATAACTTCGTCTATTTCTTTTTGTGTAATGTCTGGAGGAGAAAATTGTATTGTTTTATTCATCAATATTTCCTTGAAATTCGGGTATGTATTTTTTTATTAATTTTTTGATTTGAGTTTTACTAAAATTATTTGCTTCAAACCTAAATTCTTCTATCATTTTAGTCAAATCTTCTTCTTTCAAAACATTTTCTTCTTCAGCAGAAATAAAAAGTTTATCAAATTTTGATTTTGATAGGTTTTCTTTATTTGTTAGTATTTCTTCGTAAAGCTTTTCCCCAGGTCTAATCCCAGTTATTACAATTTGTATGTCTGATTCATTGTAACCGTAAAGTTTAATTAAGTTTCTTGCCAAATCAATAATTTTTACGGGTTTTCCCATATCCAAAACAAAAATATTTCCATTATCCAAAGATGCTGATTTTATCACAAGTCTTGCAGCCTCTCTAATTGACATAAAAAACCGAGTTATATTTTCGTCAGTGACTGTAATAGGACCACCATTTTCTATTTGTTCTTTAAAAATTGGAATTACACTCCCGCGAGAGCCAAGTACATTCCCAAACCGAGTCAGTTGAAATTTCGTTTTTTGTTGACATTTATTTAGCGATAGGATTATTTTTTCTGCAATCCGCTTTGTTGCACCCATTACAGATGTTGGATTAACTGCTTTATCAGTAGAAACTAAGATAAATCTTTTTATCCCACAATCTATCGCCGCCAAAGCACAGTTGTAAGTTCCCAAAATATTATTTTTCACCGCCTCATCAGGAAAATTTTCCATTAAAGGTACATGTTTGTGAGCTGCTGCGTGGAATATTATGTCTGGTTTAAATTTATCTAACTCGTATTTCATTTTAGAAAAATCTTTTACATCACCAATAACATAGTTAAACCTTTTGTCTTTACCAACTTTTACAATTAAAGAATGGATTGAATTTTCACCATGACCAAAAGCGATTACTTTTTTTACAGGGAGTTCCAAAAGTTGCAAAAAAATTTCTGAGCCAATAGAGCCACCAGCCCCTGTAACAAAAATAGTTTTATCTTTATAAAAAGGTATAATTTTTTCTAAATCAAAGCCAACTTCTTCACGACCAAGTAAATCCGTTGGCTCTATGTTTCTA
Source organism: Spirochaetes bacterium GWB1_27_13 (assembly GCA_001829125.1). Lineage (GTDB taxonomy): Bacteria > Spirochaetota > GWE2-31-10 > GWE2-31-10 > MWDO01 > GWC1-27-15. The sequence goes on from MIAN01000169.1 coordinate 17,161, forward strand.
ATTTGGTTAAGTTTAACTTTGCCTTCTATAATTTCGTATAAACCTGGTACGATTTTTATATTAACGCCTGTATTTTGCAAAGAGTTTATAATTTTGTTGATAACTTCTTTACTTGCAGAAGGGATCGCAATAATTACTTCATCGACTCTATTTTCTTCAATGACTTTTTTGGCATTAGAGATTTTATCCAAAACAAAAAGATTATCGATAGATTTTTTAGCAGGATCATCGTCCAAAAAACCGAGTAGATTATATTTTTTTGAGATATTCTTGTTTAATAGAATATCTTTTGCAACCATTCGACCAGCTTCACCAGCACCAAGTATTAATAAGTTTTTCATTATTCTTTATTATCTTTAACCCAGTCTTGTATCTCATCTTTGTGTTTTGTTAGAATATCCATAAATTGTTCAAATATATCTCCATTTAAAGTAATACCTTTTTGAGTTGGTCTCCATTCACCCGAAGCATCTGTATAAAACTTTCTAACATCAAGATATTTTTTGTTTTTGTAAGAAGATAGGGTAATTTTAATAGGCTCTCTTATAAAAGGAACTCCATTTTTATCAACACCCAAAAATGCTATCTCTTTACTATCATTGTCCATTTTTTTTCTCCAATATTTTTAATTAGGATGAATATTAACTTATCAAATTATTGAGTATATTTCAAGATAAAGTAGATATTTTATTTTTTAATAAAAAAAATTATCTATTTTGAATTCTTTTATTACTATAAATTTGTTGAAATAATTTTCACTTTACAGAAATTTTTAATAAAGCCAATTATCATAATGAAACAGAATTCATTTTTTGAGATTTTTTCCCTAAATGATAAATTGAATTTTGAGTTATTATACTTTTTGAAATAAAATTATATTTTAAATAAATTTTTACATAACCCCCTTTACTAAATTGAAAAATAAATTTATAATCAAACTCTATGAAAAATAAACTTATTAGTATTACCGAAGCAATTGAAATAATTAGAAAAAATTCTTCACAAATAACAAAAACAGAAACTCTTGACATAAAAGATTGTTGTGGACGAGTTACTGCAATACCTTATTATTCAGATATTGACTTTCCACCATTTGATAAATCAGCAATGGATGGTTTTTTGGTTACAAATCCAGATTTAACTGAGTACAAAATTGTTGATTTAATTAAGGCTGGTGACAAACTCAATATTAGACTAAAAGATCACGAGTGTGTTGCAATAATGACAGGTGCTCCAATTTTAGAAAATGGTGTTAAAGTTATAATAAATGAGCATACCACTATTAATGAAGAAAAAATTATTGTAACAAAACAATCCTCTGCATTAAATATTTGTAGAAAAGGTGAAGACCTAAAAAAAGGTGATGTTGTATTGCCTCAAAAAAGTCTAATTAATCCTTTCTCGATTGGTGGACTTGCAGGTGCAGGCATTGACAAAGTAGAAGTATTATCAAAAATAAAAATAGATTTTGCTGTGACAGGAGATGAACTTTTAGATGTAAAAGAGATTCCAACTGATGGTATGATTAGAGATACCAATTCTTACTCTCTTACAGGACGGATAAAAAATATTCCTTTTTGTGAAGGTCAATTTAGAGGTATCGTTAAAGATACTTTAGATGATACAAAAAACATAATTGATAATTTTTTTAACTCTGATTCAAATATTTTAATTTTATCTGGCGGATCGAGTAGAGGCGATTTTGATTTTGTAGTAGCCGCTTTACAGTCTCTTGATTGGAATATTCTTATAGAAGGAGTGAGGATTCAACCTGGAAAACCAGTGATTTTTGCAACAAAAGGTGATAAAATTGTCTTTGGGCTTCCAGGTAATCCTGTATCTGTTTTGGTATCGTTTGAAGTTTTTATTAAAGAAGCATTATATGCTATGATGGGGTTAGTTTACAAACCTCTAAATGTTACTGCACAATTAACAACTGATTATTCACGAAAAAATGTTGAAAGAACATCGTTTATTCCAGTTGATATACAATCTGAAGATATAAAAATGTTTGCAACACCAGTAAAATATAATGGTTCTGGACATATTACTTCTTATAATTTTGTAAATTATTTAATGGTAGTCCAAGAAGGTGTTTCTCTATTAAAAAAAGGAGATTTAGTAATTGCAAGACAAATTTGGCAGAATTATTGACACTATTAGAATTTCAGTTACAGATAAATGTAACTTTCGTTGTTATTATTGTATTCCAGATGATTACACTTTTAAAGATACAAAGATTTTGACTTTTGAAGAAATTATTCAAATAGTAAAAGAATGTGTTGAAATTGGAATAACAAAGATTAAACTTACTGGAGGAGAGCCGCTTTTGCGAAAAAATATAGTTAATCTTATAAGCCTGCTCTCAAAAATAGAATCAATTACAGATTTATCAATTACTACAAATGGGACTTTATTGAAAGATTTAGCCTTACCTTTAAAACAGGCTGGATTAAAGAGG
>MIAN01000170.1 GCA_001829125.1 Spirochaetes bacterium GWB1_27_13
ATTTAAGAATAACAAAATTATCCATTGACAATTTAAACTATTGCAAGTATAATCTCAACCAACAACTTAATTAAGGACAAATAATGTCACATAAAGCCCATATCTTGGGAGAATTACCAATAAGTAATTTGATGATAAAATTTATAATTCCTGCTTTTATTGGCAGTTTTATCTTTACAACCTATAATATAGTAGATAGAATTTTTATTGGACAATTTGTTGGTGGCATTGCAATTGCCAGTCTAACTATAATTTTTCCGATGTTTATAATTTCGAGTGCAATTGGTATGTTAATTGGCATCGGTGGCGGAGCTTTAATCTCGATCAAACTTGGAGAACATCACAAAGAAGAAGCCGAAAAAATTCTTGGGAATGCTTTTTTTCTTTTTATAATAGTAGGATTAATTATTACAATTTTGTCTTCTATTTTTATTGATAAAATATTAATATCTTTAGGTGCAAGCGATTCTACTTTTGGCTATTCAAAACAATATTCGAGCATTATAATTTATGGTATAATTTTTGTCTTCTTGTCATTTGGAGTAAATAGTTTAATCAGAGCAGAAGGTAATCCAAAAATTGCAATGAAAACTATGATGATAAGTGGCATATCAAATCTTATCTTGGATTTTTTGTTTATTATAGTTTTTAAAATGAGTGTAACAGGGGCTGCATTAGCTACTGTTTTAGCAATGTTCATCTCTGCTTTATGGAATTTATACCATTTTACTTTTAGTAGCAAAAGTAATATAAAATTAAAACTTAAAAATTTAATACCAGATTTTAAAATAATTCTTAGATTTTTAGAAATAGGATTATCTCCTTTTTTACTACAAATATCTAATAGTATAGTTATAATTTTTTTAAATAAAATATTATTCAAATACGGTGGTGATTTGGCAATTACTTCTATTGGAATAATAAATAGTATTCTCTTATTTATAACTATGCCAATAATTGCAATAAATCAAGGCTCTCAGCCAATTTTAGGTTTTAACTATGGTGCAAAAAAATATGACAGAGTAAAAAAAACTTTACTTACTGCAATTGTAACAGGGTTAATAATTGCTACTATTGGCTTTACTTTTGTAATGGCATTTCCTGAACTTATTTTAAGGCTATTTGTTAAAGAAGATAAAAATTTATTTGAAATGGCTACGCATGGATTAAGGTTAGTAATAAGTTTAGTAATTTTAGTCTACTTTCAAGGTATTTGCGTTAATTATTTTCAATCTATTGGCAAAGCAAAAATTTCGATATTCTTAAATTTGCTAAGACAAGTAATTTTATTGCTTCCCTTGATATTGATTTTATCATCAATTTTTCATCTAAACGGAGTCCTAATGGCGTTTCCACTATCTGATCTTATTGCAACAATCGTAACATCAATTTTCTTTATTGTAGAAATCAGAAAGCTAAACTCAAAACATCTGGCATCTGTAAAAATGGAGGGAATAGGGTAATTTTAGAAAAATATTTTTATATTCAAATTTGTACAGTATTAAATTAAACAAAAATTACAATTTCTTAAATATTCTACCATATAAATGGAATTATCCTAAATTTAACTTTCTTACAATATTCTTTATAACCAACCAATTGTTCTGAAAGTATTTTTTCTTCATTCAAAATTCTCTGTACTAAAAAAATCGGTAGCAGAGCAAAAGGAATAATAGCCCAATACGAACCTAATGCTATTGGAGTTGCTAAATACATAACAATAACTCCTAAATACATCGGATGTCGAATAATACTATATGGTCCAGTTGATATAACAGTTTGATCTTTATCAACCTCAATTACCCGTGAAGCGTAACTATTAACTTTAAAAACATAGATAATAAAAATATAACTAAAAAACACTATAATATCAGCAGTAATAACTACAATTATTGGAATATTCGACCACCCAAAGCGATAGTCAAAACCGGGTAGAATAAAGCCTAAAAGATAAATGAAGGTTGAAAAAAAGATAATTTTTTTCTGCTGTTTTTGTTGCTCCTTTATTTTCATACGGCGTTCCAAAAATTTTGGGTCTTTTTTTAAGAAATAAAAAATTACAAAAATCATAGGAATAAAAAGAACACCAAAATAGACATAAACATGCCAAAAATTAAATGTGCCTGCTGGTAGAAGAATAACAACACCAATAAACAAGGGAAGTAAAGCTAAACGAATAATGATTTTTATTTTTAATTTTTTCATCTCAGAAGATTGTAATTCATTTTTTGTAATCATGATATTCTCCTTTTGAAAGGTGATAAATCATTAATTAGTAAAATCTATATTAATTATATGCAATTACAAAATATTGTCAATGTTTGGCTTTAAAAAGAATTTAAATTAATTTTTTTAGATAGAAAAGTTATTTGTAAAACATTTAGATATATAATGACAATCATAACGATTGTCATTATAATAAAATACGTGTTGTTTTGTAAAATTATTTTGCTTCAAGTTTTGTTATATCTGCTAAAAATATATTTTTTAATGACTCAATTAGCTCTTCTTTGTTGCTTGCACTTGTAATACGAGAGCCTATATTGTGTAGCTCACTAAAAACAGAAGAATCAATATCAAAACCAACAAAACTTACCAAAACAGAATTTGTCAGTACAGGAAAATCTGGTGTATTTTTATTATTTCTGCTTTCTACAATTGCAGATAAGACATTTCGTGGGTCAACTCCGCTTGTATTCTGACCATCGCTTACGATAATTAGACTTTTAAATATAGTTTGTGATTGGGTAAGAATTTCTGTACCTTTTTCTAAAGTTTTTCCTATTGCAGTAGCCCCAGTTGGCTTAAAATTTTCTATATTTTCTGTTATTTGTCTTATTTCATCAAAAGATTTCAAATTTATTTCTTTTAACTCATATAAAACCTCTGGATTATCACTAAATCTTAAAATACCAAGTTTTAATAATAATGTGTCATCTTTGTTGCTTTTATAAAAATTTTCCAAAAAATTAACAATTTCAGTTAGAGACTCAGAAGCAATTCTATATTTTTCTCTGTTATCAGTTCCATCAGAAGGAGGGTCATACATAGAGCCAGAGCAATCAATTGCAATTAAAACAGAAAGCCCAAGATTGTCCTCTGATGCAAGACCTTTTTTAAAATCATCACCAAAAGTAATTTGATATTTACCAGCAGGATTATAAGTCGAAAAATTTTTATTTTTACTACATTTAGAAATATTGGCTACAAAAATACCACCTATAATTAAAATTATTACAACTATTGGCATCCCGCCCATTTTTTTACTACTCATTTTCACCTCTCCTATCATTTATTGAAACATAAAATTTATTTATTTCATCATTTGTTGAGTCAATGATTTCTATTTTTTTTCTAATATCATTTATAGAATCTTTTGTATCACTATCAGACGATGCATCATCTGCTAAAATAAAAACTCCTTGAGCTTGAATATTCTCTAAAGCAATAACAATATCATCGTTTAGTTTTCTAAATTTTTCTTTTGCTGATATTAATTTATCAAATTTATCTTTTATTTTAGTAGAAGCCATATTCTTTTTTTTAAGAAAATCATCAATAAATTTTATTTTTATACAATTATTTGCGTATTTTTCGATTATTGTATTTATATCAATACCGCCAAGGTCAGAAACTAGTCCTTGTTTTGTTGAATTAATATCTGTTTTTGTAAATATTTTTTGAATATCTTCTCTAATATTCATAAGATTTTCTATATTTTTTTTATCTACTTCAGAAATTTTATCAAAATACTTATCCCTCAAATTATTATCATTCATTTCATCGCCAAGATTTTCGTAGTAGAAAAGATTCCATATAAAATAAATTGCAATAAAAGTTACTGGCATTAAAAAAGCTGTAAAAATGTTTAAAAAATTAAGATTAAAAACTATTTTTAATCCCAAAATAGTTACATAATATGATAAAACACCAATAATAAATCTTGGTCTTCTCAAAATGTGAATTATTTTCTCAAGCATCTATTCTTCCTTTATACAATTATAAAAGCGACATTTGCAAATATCGTTTTTGATTAATTAAAAATTTTTAGTTTATATCAAGATTATCTATCTTTTCATTAAAATATGCAACAATTTCTTGAAAATCTTTTTTTCCTTGAGAAATTCTTGCCATTTCTTTAGGTCTATCCAAAAATTCTTTATACACAAGCTGTCCCTTATTTATAATCCAGATTCTATCACCAAGGTACACTGCCTCTGATATATCATGGGTAACAAGCAATATAGTAACTTCTTGAATAGGTTTAAAAAATAAGATTTCAGCGATTAAATCCTGCATTTCCCATCTAATTTTGCGGTCTAATGCACCAAAAGGCTCATCCATTAAAATAATTCGAGCATTCATACATAAAGTACGCGCTATTGCGACTCTTTGCTGCATACCACCAGATAATTGATGAGGATATTTGTATTCTGCACCATTAAGGCACATTTTGTCAACCCAATATTTAGCCTCTTCAAAAGCCTGATTTTTTTTAATTTTTTTTACTGTTATCAAAGGATAACTTATGTTTTCTATAACATTCAAAAAAGGAAAAGAAGAATATTTTTGGAATATCATTCCTCTATCCATCCCAGGTCCAGTAATTTCATTCCCACAGACAAAAAGTTGTCCAGAGCTAGGTTTAATTAACCCTGCAATTAATTTTAATACTGTTGACTTTCCACATCCAGAAGGACCTAAGATAGAAATTATTTCTGATTTACCAACAATATCTTCAACTTTAAAATTTAAAGAAGGTATTACTATATTATCTCCAAATTTTTTGCTAACATTTTTTGCCTCTAAAATTGGTATTTCTCTTAGAGCTTCTTTCTCTCTTTCTCTGTTAATTCGTTGGAATTCGCTAAAAATATTAGGGTTTATCTCTGGTTTTATGTCAATTTCTTCTTGTTTTTTCATTTAATTATCCCTTTCATGTTTAAATGCAAGCCAGCCACCAAATTTAAATAAATAAGAAAAAAGAAAAGCAAAAAATATAATTATAAAAAATATAGCATACATATCAGCAACTTGAAATCTTCTCTGTCTCGCAATAAAAAGCCAACCTATTCCATTAACAACATCGCCCCCACCAGTATTTATCATCTCTGCAAAAATAATATATCCCCAACCTATTCCAAAAACAGACGAAAAATGCTTCCATATTCGAGGGAGAGCAGTAGGTACAATTACAAGAAAAACTGTTTTTATCTGAGAAAAGCCAAGTGTATAAGCGGTTTGTAGATAAATATCATCAACTTCATCCATTTCTTTTATAACAAGCCCAAGTAGAACAAAAAACATACCTAGAGTCAAAAATATTATTTTTTGTAGTTCACCAATTCCAAAAACAGCTTGAGTTAGGGGAATTAAAGCTGCTATTGGTATAAAACTACCAATAACTAAAAGTGGTGTAAAAAAAGAACGCGTTTTATTATTTGTACTCATAAAAATACCAATTGGCAAAGCAAGAATTATTACTACAATAAAAGCAATTAATTCACGACTTAAACTAACCCACACAGCATAAAACAAAGATTTTTTCCAAACAAAACCTTCGCTTCCTGATGTGCCTTTTAGTAAAGATGGGAATGTTTTGACTATATCAATTGGATTTGGTAAAACATTCCTTGAAATAAGCCTGTTTTCAGATTTATCTGCACTGGTAAGAATAAACCAAACAATTAAAACTAAAATCACCCCAATAAAAGCAAATAAAAATTTTTGTGACGAATTAATTGGTTTTCTTATCCATATCTCTTTTTCCATGTCTATCCTCTTTTAGTTTTTTATTATTTAAATTTAAAACAAACCTAAAACATTTTAGTAAATAAAGAATTACCCAAATTTCGATTTAATAAAATAAATCTCAGATAAACCACGAAGTTCACGAAGAATGGAATAGAATTTTAATAAAAATATACTATATGTTAATTATATAATACTTTTAGGATAAAAATATTCTTTTTTATTAAAATTTCTTCATTTTTTTCGTACTCTTAGTATTAAGATTTATACTAAATGTAATTCAATGTCCACATGAATTAATATTCATTCTTATATTAAGATAATAATATTAATTTGAAATTATTTCAATGGTTTTTTTAGAAGAGTCTAATCAAGGAAAAATATTTATTGATTTTTCTTCATAGCCATTATTTATAATAATATATTTTAATAAAAGAGCATTAAGAGATTCATCTTTATTTATTAGTGTTTTTATATTAAACTCCTATTTTAAGATAATAAAAAGTACCTTTTGATATATTTGATTCTATATCGATTGTAGCATCCAGTTGAGAACCAAGAGACTGTATAAGTTCCATTCCAAGAGTCTTTTTTGTTTTTATATCAAAATCAGATGGAAAGCCACAACCATTGTCTTCTATTCTAATTTCATAAGAATCACTATTTTTTAGATTAATATTTATTTTAATCTCTCCTGCATCTCTTTGATTGAAAGCATGTTTAAAAGAATTTGTAATAATTTCATTCATAATTAATCCAAGAGGGACTGCTTTATTTAAGTCAAAATAAATATCATTTGCTTGTATAATTATATTAATCTTTTCTTTAAGATTAGGAAAAAAACTTGAGATATTTTGGGTTAACATTACTAAATAATTATTAAATGGTATTTTTTTTAAATCGTAAGTTTGATAAAATAATTCGTGGATAACACCTATAGATTGTATACGCCCTTCAATAGTCAAAAACATCTCTTTATCAGAGGTGTCTTTAACATACATCGTTTGCAATTTAATAATTGATATAATATTTTGTAAGTTATTTTTTACTCGATGATGAATTTCTCTAAGTAATACAGTTTTTTCTTCAACTAAATTTTTTAATATTTCTGTATTTTCTACTAATTGATCGTATGGTTTTCTAAGTCCTTTAAAAACTAGCGATCTGTAAATTAAAAAATATGAGATGATTTTTAAATAATGCCCGATTAAATTTTGGGTACCATAAGGGTCTTTATATAAAGTAAAAAATAATTCCGAAAAAATTATACAAACAAAAGCACTCATCAATAAGAATAATTCTTCATTTTCTAATAGTTTTCTGTTTTTATAAGCCAAATATAAATTTATCACAAAAATAATACATATAAAAAATTCTGTGAATATTTTAAGGTTCGTTAAACCTTTTTCCTCAATATAAAAAATAGGAAAATTATTAGAAAATATTAAAATTAATAATGTTATAGATATTATTAATAAAAAAAGGTAATAATAATGTTTTTTAAAATTTTTTTTAATAAAGAAAAATGCTAATAAAAATATTAAACTTTCCAATAATCTACCAACAATCCAAAAAGAAATCGTTAAATTTGTATCGTAGCCATAAAAAATATTCATCCCTGTATATGATAAAGTATGTAATATATCAAAAAAACCTATAAATAAAAAACTAATCCCTATTATGACAAAAAATCCATTTTTTATAAAATTATGAATATTTAAAAATATAATATAAATCGTAAAAGCAATTATGATGCTAAATATTTCTGCTAAGGCATGAAAGAAAAGATAATTATATAAACTGGCAATAAAAATAAAAAGAAATGATAATAAGAAACATAATATATAATGAACAATTATGCCGTACTTTTTTTCCATAAAAAAACCGTCCTTTTAATTATAATCAAGAAAATTGATAAAATATTTTTTTTATATATTATAATTACAAATCATTATAAATTCAATAGAAAAAGTAAACAATATTTTGTACCATTTAGAGTTTGTTAGGTATATATCAGGGCTTTATTTCAAATTTTATGTTTATTTTATAAAATTCTTTCGGTAAATAATAAATTTAAATTTAGGTAAATAATAAATTTCTATATTTTTTCATAATATAATTGAAAATTTTTAATTTTTTTTATATAACAGATGGAATAATCGGGCTGTGGCGCAGGGGCTTAGCGCACATGTCTGGGGGGCATGGGGTCGACCGTTCAAATCGGTTCAGCCCGAAATTATTTTTTAGAATAGAGGGTTTATATGGTTGATATAAAATTTGTTAAAGAAAATCTTGAAATAGTTAAAGAAAACATAAAGAAAAGAAATGTTAAAGCTGATGCAGAAAAAGTTATCGAATTATACAATAAAAAGAATAGTTTACAACTTCAATTAGATGGCATCCGTAACAAAAAAAATGAAAATGCTCAAAAGATGAAGGGTAAACTTCCAGAAGATGAGAGAAATAAACTTATAGAAGAAGGAAAAGATATTAAAAATCAAATTGCCTCACTTGAAGAAGAGCAAAAAAAACTTGAGGAAGAATATCTTAGCGAATATATAAAACTCCCAAACCTTACACATCCTACAACTCCTATTGGTGACACTGATAAGGACAGTACAGAACTTAAAAAAGTAGGAAATCCAAGACAATTTAACTTTAAACCAAAAGATCACACTGTTTTAGCTAATGATCTTGATATAGTTGATTTTGAAGCAGGGGCATCTGTTGCTGGGCAAAAATTTTACTACCTAAAAAATGAAGGATGCTTATTAGAGCTTGCTTTAGTGCAGTTTGCGATGAGACTTTTAGTAGAAAAAGGTTTTACCCCATATATGACACCAGATATGGCAAAATCGAGCATTCTTGAAGGAATAGGGTTTGCACCAAGAGGAAATGAGACAAATATTTATTCTATCGAAAATAGTGATCTTTGTTTAATTGCAACAGCAGAGATTACAATTGGTGGAATGTTTTTAAATAAAGTTTTAGAAGAAAAGAATCTTCCTTTAAAGATGGCTGGATTTAGTCATTGTTTTAGAACCGAAGCTGGGGCTGCAGGGCAAGCTACGAGAGGACTTTATAGAGTTCATCAATTTAGCAAGGTAGAAATGTTTGTAATTTGTAAACCAGAAGATTCTGATAAAATACTTGAGGATTTACGTTCTATTGAAGAAGAAATTTACACTAAATTAGGTATTCCTTATAGAGTTTTAGATATTGCATCAGGAGACCTCGGTAACCCTGCTTACAAAAAATATGATTTGGAAGCGTGGATGCCTGGTAGGGGAGAATACGGAGAAATAACATCTACTTCAAACTGTACTGATTTTCAATCGAGAAGATTAAATATTAAATTTAAAGATAGTGAAGGTAAAAATAAATTTGTTCACATGTTAAATGGAACTGCTATTGCTGTACCAAGAGTAATAATTTCTATCCTTGAAAATTTCCAGAGAGAAGATGGTAGCGTTGAAATCCCAGAAGTATTAGTTCCATATATAGGTTCAAAAGAAATCACAAGAAAAGGCAAGTAATGTTAAGAAAAAAAGATTTACCTGTTGAATTAACACATTCATGTTATATAGATTTTTATGATGGAAATTATTGTTTGTTTTATAAGAGTATTCCTATGATTATTGTAAATTATCAGTTTTGGACTGAAGATATAAAAGTCAGAGGTGATTATATAGACTATGATCCAGATGAAAATGGCTATACAATACTAATAGATATTCCGACTTACGAAGATGGGAAATTAACACATATAGATCATATTTATTATGGATTGTTTGATACGCTAAAAGAGTTTGATGAATGGCTAACAAATCCTTATTATTTGTATTGAAAAATACAAATAAACATTAGCATCTCGTTGATTGTGTTATATTAACAATTGTTAATATTGTTTCTATACCTTAAACATTAATATCTATGAATCTGGTCAAATTACAAATAATGTCAATTTTATTATTTATTGATCTTTTATAAATGTTTAAATATATTAACATGTTTAACTTTAGTAATTAATGGATACTAAAGTAATTAAATTTTAAAATTTAAAAAAAAGATTGACTATTTAAAATATTTTAAATATATATATTAATTATAGAAATTTTAGCATTAATTAAATTTATAAAATGACAAAAATATTTTTTTTTGATATAATTTACAAAAACTAATTTATGGGGTAAAAAATGTATTATGATTTAGAAAATGCAATCGTCAGCCACTTAGCAAATCTTGGCATAACAAACAATGAAGCAAAGATTTATTTATTTTTAGTAAAAAATCCAAATTCTAATGGATATGAAATATCTAAAGTTACTGGTATTTCAAGGTCTTTAGTTTATAGTAGTCTTGAAAAGCTTAAAACTCTTGGTTTTATAGAATTAGTAAAAAGAAGTTCTGCATCTTATATTGCTAAATCTATTGATGAATTAGAACATAGCATAAATATAAATATTCAAAATTCATTAGAAGAGTTAAGAAAAAATATAGGATTTGTTACCCACCCTAAAGAAGAAGAAATATTTGTAACAATTACAAATAAAGAAAACCAATTTAAAAAAATGACATATCTTGTTAAAACTGCAACTAAATATCTTTATATAAGTGCAGGTGAAAAAGAACTTTTATGGATAAAAAAATATCTTTTTGCTTTACCAAAAACAATAGATGTTCATATTTTTAGTTTTTCAAACCTTGATATTTACAAAGATAAATTTAATGTCTACTCACAAAATATGGCTCCAGAATTTATCCAGAGCGAAGAACAGTTAAGAAATCGTTGGAGAATACTAATTATAAAAGATGGCGAAGAAATGTTTTTATGCGGTGGTGATGAAACTGAAAGTGGAGCTGCTATCTACACAAAAAATAAAATGATGATTAGGTTTGCAGTAGAACATTTTGTTCATGATGTTAAGATTTTTAATATTGAAAAGAAGCACAACATTTCTGATGACACACATTTAAAATTTCAACAACAATAATTGATAATAA
>MIAN01000171.1 GCA_001829125.1 Spirochaetes bacterium GWB1_27_13
GAAAAATTTCCACAATTTAAAAAAATTATAGACTTAAAAAATGGTGAAATAAAATATTTTGAAAACAACAAAAAAAAATGGTGTTTTTTCAAATACTACAAAGAATGGGATTGGATTGCTATTTATTCAGTATCAGATAATCTAAAAAATACAGGTGTACATAAATTTCTTTTTATCACATTGATTTCGGTTTTCATTGTTATTTCTATTGGTGTTATTTGTGTGTTTTTATTCTTAAAAATAATTTTAAAACAATTAAATGAAATTACTTTAAATATGAAAGATATATCTGAAGGAAATGGAGATTTAACAAAAAAAATAGACGTTATAACAAATGATGAAATTGGAATGCTTGGCAATTATTTTAATAAATTTATTTACGAATTAAATAACATAGTTGTAAAATTAAAGCAAGTTGGGCAAGAAGGTAATAATATTGGAACTAACATTGATACTGGCACAAAAAATTTGTCAGAAGAAATTTTTAATATGAATTCTGCTATAAAATCAGTTTTGGAAAGGATTGAAATAATCAGTAAAGAATTAAAAAATTCGAGTCAATCTCTAACTGATATAAACAAATTTATTGGACATCTTATAAAGTTAATTGATAATCAAGCAGCCTCTGTGACTCAATCATCAAGTGCTATTGAACAAATGATTTCTTCTATTAATAATATAGTAAAAGTAACAGAAGAAAAAAAACTTCTATCTGATAATCTTTCTATTAAAGCAAAAAAAGGCGAAGTTGATATGACAAATACAGTTGTTTCAATAGACGAAATATCAAAATCAGCAGAGATTATTTTTGATTTGATTAAGGTTATAAATAACATTGCCTCACAAACAAACCTCTTGGCAATGAACGCAAGCATAGAAGCTGCTCATGCAGGAGAATATGGCAAAGGTTTTGCGGTTGTAGCAGACGAAATTAGAAACCTTTCCGAAGCGACAAAAAATAATGCAAAAGATATATCTTCATCACTAAAAGCAATAGTTGAAAAAATAAAACAAACAGCAAACACAACTCAAAATACAGGTCACACAATAACAGAAATTATTGAAGGAATAAAAGAACTTTCTAATAGCATGAACGAAATGCTTGCAGGTATGAAAGAAATGCTTCTTGGCTCACAACAAATAACAATTTCTCTGCAAGACCTCATTAAAATCACAGAAGATGTTAGATCATCAGGAAAAGAGATGAGTAATAAAACAAATCTAATAGAACTTTCTATAAAAAATATCTCTGATCTGGCTGGCAAAAATAAAACAGTAGTTACCGAAACCACTAACGATATGAATGATATATCAAACTCTATCATTCTACTAAACGATTTGAGTAAATCTAACATACAAAACATAAAAGATTCTGAAAAAGAAATATCAAGATTTAAGACTAAAGAGGTGTAAGAAAGGCAAATCCCACTTTTTTTATTACACATCCTTCGTGGTTTATCTGAGATTTATTTTATTAAACCAAAATTAGGGTTATTATATGAAAAAATATCAAATTTATTCTTTAACAGTTAAAATATTGACGCTGTAATTTATTTTTGATATATTTAATCCCAAACCCATAAGTTTTCAGGAGGTCTCCATGTTAATAAATATTCAAAAAGGCGAAATTGGTTTACTTTTTAAAGATGGTAATTATGTTAAGTTATTAGAGCCAAAAAAATACTTTTTATTCAAATTTTTGGGTTTTACTGTTAAAATACTCGATGTTAATAAGATTTTTAATGTGGAAGGCAAAAATATCAATTTGTTTTTGGAAGATAAAGAATTAATTAGCAAACTCGATCTTATTGAAGTAAAAGATAATGAATTATATCTTCATTTTGAAGATGATAAATTTAAAGAAATTTATAGAGTTGGTAAATATGCTTTTTGGAATATTCTCAAAAAAAATACTTTTATTAAAATAGATTTGAATAACCCTGAGATACCAGATAATATTGATGATTCTATCTTAAAAAATCCAAAACTTTCCACTCTGATTTGTTCTTATGAAATTTTACCTTATCAAGAGGGGCTTTTGTTTTTTAATGGGGTTTATCAGAGGACATTAAAATCTGGGCGATATTATTTTTGGAATGTTATTAAATCTGTTACTGCAAATATAATTGATTTGAGGCAACTACAACTTGATATTGCTGGTCAAGAAATTATGACAGAAGACAAGATTACTCTGAGGTTGAATTTTGTTTGTCATTATAAAATAAAAGATTCTTTAAAAGCGATACTTACAATAAAAAATTACGAAGAACAAATTTATATTTTATTACAGCTTATCCTACGTGAATATGTTGGCACTCTAAAACTCGATGATTTGCTAAAGAAAAAAGAAGAAATCGGAGAATATATCCTAAGAAAATTAATAGAAAAATCAGAAAGCCTTGGTATTGAGTTTTTATTTGCAGGACTTAAAGATGTTATTTTACCCGGAGAAATTAAAGACATACTAAACACTGTACTAATTGCAGAAAAAAAAGCACAGGCTAATATAATTACAAGAAGAGAAGAAATTGCCTCAACTCGCAGCCTTTTAAATACAGCAAAACTCCTCGATGAAAACAAAACACTGTATAGGCTTAAAGAGTTGGAATATCTTGAGAAAATATGTGATAAAATAGGCAATATCTCTTTACTCGGCGGAGGAAGCTTAATAGAACACCTAAACTCGTTATTATCAAGCCCAGAAAGGGATAAAAAATAAAATATTTTACAAAATTACAAATATAACTATGTTGAGTTTGAAAAGTTTGACGTGGTTATATTATGTTTAAAAAGCATTTTTAAAATCTAAAACTTCATCTATATCAATATTAATATTCAACTCTAATGTAAAACAAGTTGCCTATTTGCGTTTTTTTTTGTATTATATATATAACACAGATTTTTTTATTATTACAAGTTATATCTAAATAAAATGTGTAATTGTAATAAGAGTATAAAAAATTTAACAATTAAGGAAATAAGATGAAATGTGATTTTTGTGGCAAGAGGAATGCGTCTATTCGTATAGAAGAAATTGCGAATAATAAATTGAGAGAGATAAATCTTTGTCCAAGATGTGCAAAAATAAATGGTTTTGATGCAAATACTAATAGAATGAATGATATGTTTGCTGATTTTTTGGAAAATGTTTTTGCTGATAATATGGGGATAAAATATTCTCTAAAATGTCCTAATTGCGGCAAATCGTTTAGCGAAATCTCAAAAACAGAAAAAGTTGGTTGCCCAGATTGTTACCCTACTTTTAAAAAATATTTGGAAATTATAATTGCCGAAAATAATAATTCGATTATGTATAAAGGGAAACTTCCATCCCATGTAAATAAATTTAGAGAAAGAAAAAACAAACTTGAAGAACTCAAAGTAAACCTAAACCAATGCCTTCAAACAGAAGATTTTGTAGGGGCTGCGGCTATTAGAGATGAGATCAAAAAGATGGAAGATAATTTCACAAGGAAGCGTAATGGTTAAGCTTAGAGAAAATGTTTTATCGTATAAACCGATCCTTTCTTCTAAGGTAAGAATTGTAAGAAATATTAAAGATTTGCCTTTTGTTGATAACCTAAACTTTTCTGAAAAAAGAGAAATAGAAGAAATGGTAATCAATTTTGCAAAAAAATTTAATGTTAAAGTCTATGAAATAAATAGCCTTACCGAAAATCAAAAAAGATTCTTTATAGAGAAGAGCATAGAAAAAAAAGACTTTTTTTATAAAAAAGAAGGTAAATTTATATATTTTCCAGATGACGATGTTTATTTATTGATAAACTCAAAAGAACACCTCAAATTTGTTAATATTAGTTATGAAGGTAACCTAAAATCTCAATATGAGGCTATAAGTAAGATAGAAAATCTGCTTTCTACAAACTTTAAATTTGCTGCAAATCAGAAATTTGGTTATCTTACTCAAGAGATTAAAAATTGTGGGCTTGGATTAAAGTTTTCTTTTTTGGTGCATACACCTGGTCTTATTTTCCAAAAAAAAACAAAAGAGACGTTTGAGGATTTGGCGACCAAAGGGTATTACATAGAAAAATATCTTAGTTCTGAAGAAAGTTATTATTACATAATTTCATCAAATTTGAATTTTGGTGTGTCAGAAGAAAATTTAATTGATAGATTTATAGAAGGGGTTAATTATATTTTGGATGTCGAAAATAAAAATTTATTTAATTATTACAATAATTATAAAGATTTTATTGACGATATTATTTTTAGAAGTTATGGAATACTAAAATATTCAAAGAAAATAACAGAAAACGAAGCTTTAATACACATTTCTAATTTATTAATTGGATTTCAGCTAAATTTACCTTTAGAATCTTTTCCTGATAATATCAATAAATTAATATCTGAGGTTAGAGAAGGAAATATTCGTATAAATGCAGAAAAAGAAAACATAGATAGTGAAGTGTTGAGATCAAACATTGTAAAAAAATATCTATTCACAGGAGAAAAATAATATGTTTAATAGAGGATTTACGGCAAGAGCAAACAGAGTCCTTAAAGTACTTGCACAAGAAGAAGCAAAAAGATTTAATTCAGATAGATTATTACCAGAACACATAATAATTGCAATATTAAGAGAAGAAGAAGGCGTTGCAGTAAAAACCCTCTCATTACTCGGCGTTGATACACAAGAACTCATTACAGATATGTCCGAATACCTCGAAAGACGAGATGGTCCGATTTATCTTGGAGATGTTATGCCTTCTGGTGAAGTCCAAAGGATGATAGAAATTGGGGCAGAAGAAGCAAAGAATATGGGTTATAGTTACATAGGGACAGAGCATCTTTTACTTGCTTCTATGCTTGACCCAAGCTCAATTGTTGCTCAAGTTTTGGAAGAACATAATGTTACAATCCATAAATTTAGAGAAGGTATTGTTAAAGTTATTGGGTTTGGTAGAATTTCTACAAAAAAAGAGTTGCCAAAAAAAACTCCTACACTTGATGAGTTTGGTAGAGACCTAACAGTTTTGGCACGCAAAGGAAAACTTGACAAAGTTATAGGTAGAGATTTAGAAATAGAAAGAGTCTTACAAATTCTTTCGAGAAGGACAAAAAATAATCCAATTTTAATAGGAGAGCCTGGAGTCGGAAAAACTGCGATTGTAGAAGGGCTTGCTCAAAAAATTATCAATAACACTGTCCCAGATGCTTTGTCTGACAAACGAGTAATTACTCTTGATTTGGCACAAGTTGTTGCTGGTACAAAATATAGAGGTGAGTTTGAAGAGCGACTCAAAAGAATAATTAGAGAAATACATGAGGCTCAAGATATTATTATTTTTATCGACGAGTTACATACAATAATTGGTGCTGGGGCTGCAGAAGGTGCAATAGATGCGTCAAACATTCTAAAACCTGCTTTATCAAGAGGTGAAATACAGTGCATTGGAGCAACGACTCTTGACGAGTATAAAAAATATATAGAAAAAGACGCTGCTTTAGAAAGAAGATTTCAGACTATATTTGTTGATGAGCCTACGGTTGAAGAGACGATTAGCATACTAAACGGGGTTAAATATCTCTACGAAAGCCATCACGATGTTATTTATTCTGAAAAAGCAATTGAAACAGCGGCTTTTTTAAGTCATAGGTATATTTCTGATAGATTTTTACCAGATAAAGCGATTGATTTAGTGGATGAGGCTGGGGCTCGGATTAAACTAAAAAAATCGATAAAACCAAAAGAATTGACAGACATAGAAAGACAAATAGAAATATTAATTAATAAAAAAAATAAATTTATAAAAGAACAACTTTTTGAAGAATGCGAAGAAATTAAAAAAGAAATTCAAGAGTTAGTCAACAAAAAAGAAAGTTTTATGCTTTCATTGCAAAAAACAGGGTTAAAAGAAAAATTTGTTATAACAGAAAACGATATTTTAGAAATAATTTCTTCGATAACAAAGATTCCTTTGTCTAAAATTGCACAAAGCGAATCCACAAAATTACTCAAGATGGAAGAAGAACTACGAAGAAAAGTTATTGGACAAGAAGAGGCTATAAATGCAGTCTCATCATCAGTTAGAAGATCGCGTGCTGGACTTTCTTCCAAAAATAGACCGCTTGGTTCTTTTATATTTTTGGGACCTACTGGCGTTGGTAAAACAGAACTTGCAAAATCTTTGGCAGAATTTATTTTTGGCAATAGAGAAGCGTTAGTTAGGATTGATATGTCCGACTTTATGGAAAAACACAATGTTTCAAGGCTCGTTGGAGCTCCTCCTGGTTATATTGGCTACGATGAAGGCGGACATTTAACAGAAAAAATAAGAAGAAAACCATATTCTGTTATCTTACTTGATGAAATTGAGAAAGCACATCCAGATGTTTTTAATATTCTCCTGCAAGTGTTAGAAGAGGGCGAATTATCCGATAATCTGGGACATACGGTTTCTTTTAGGAATACAATTATCATTATGACAAGTAATGTTGGTGCAAGACAAATAACTAAAGAAAATGCAGTTGGTTTTGCAGTTGAAGAACGCGAACTTGTATATAAAGAAATGAAAGCCTCTGCAATGTCAGAGTTAAAAAGAGTTTTTAATCCAGAATTTTTAAATAGAATTGATGAAATCGTAGTATTCCACGCATTAACAAAAGAAAATCTACGAAGAATTATTGATATTATGTTTATAGAAATACAAGAGAATGTAAAAGATAAAAATCTAACAATTTCACTCTCAGATAATGCAAAAAATTACATTATAGAAAAAGATTATGACAAAAAATTTGGAGCAAGACCTCTTAGAAGAGCATTACAAAAAGAAATCTCTGATCCTATGGCTGTTGAGATACTAAGTGGAAGATTTAAAGATGGAGACCACATTATACTCGATGTCGAAGCAGAAGAAATAATTTTTAAGGTAGAAAATGAAATACCAAAAGAAATTTTGGATGACGAAAAAACTGAGATGTTAGCGGAGAAAAACTAATTGGGATTGTATTTTAAAACACTAATTTTTACTTAAATATTTAACTAAATAGTTATCTGTTTGTTAATATTTATCTCCATTCTCTTTTCTTTCTCTTTTTCCTAAAAAGAGAAAGAAAAGAGAAGCAGAAAAGAAAGAGAAAAATGGTTGAAAAAAAATCTTTTTTTAAAGAATATTATCCTATTATTATAATTGCTTTCATAAAATTAGTTCTTCATTTTATTACAAATACAAATTTACTTGGATATGGATACTTTATAGATGAATTTTATTATTATGCTTGTGCAATGAGGCTTGATTTTGGATATGTAGATCATCCACCATTAGCACCTTTTATTTTGCATTTAAATCACTTTATTTTAGGGGATTCTTTATTTGCATTGAGATTTTTGCCTGCATTAGCAGGTGCAGCCCTTGTTTTTTTAACTGGGATTATCACAAAAGAATTAGGTGGTAAGACATTTGCTCAGATAATAGCAACTCTTGCAGTTACTTTTTCTCCTGTCATTTTGGTACTTAACAGTTTTTTTTCAATGAATGCTTTTGAAGTTTTAATTTGGGTATTTACCGCTTATCTAATAATTCTTTTAATAAAAAAAGATAATCCTAAGATATGGATATTGATCGGAATTATTGCAGGTATTGGGCTTGAAAATAAGCATACTATGGTACTTTTTGGAATTGGTATGATTTTAGGACTTTTATTAACAAAAAACAGAAAATATATATTAAACAAATGGTTTTTCATTGCAGGTATCATAGCATTCTTAATAATTTTACCAAATATTATTTGGCAGATAACTCATGGTTTTCCATCTCTTGAGTTTTATAAAAAGTCTGAACTTATTAAGGGTTTATCTTTGTCTCCACTAAATATTTTTATTATGCAAATTATTTCTTACAATCCGTTTTTTCTCCCGCTCTGGTTTGCAGGTATAATTTATTTTTTCTTTCTTAAAGAAGGTAAAAACTATAGACTAATTGGATGGATATATTTATTTATTTTCCTAATTTTAATACTTCAAAAATCAAGCCGTCCAGATAGAATTGCTGGCTTATATCCACTTCTTTTTGCAGCTGGTGCAATACTTTTTGAAAATTTAATAATTAATATAAAGCAAAACTGGATAAGAATACTTGCTATATCTTTTGTTATAATTGGAGGATTAATTCTTCTACCATTTTCTCTTCCTGTTTTAACTCCAAAATTAACTGATAAATATCTCACATTTATAGGTTTAAATATCAAAATTGAAAAAGGTTCTAATCGCTCAAGGCTTCCACAATATCTTGCAGATAGACTCGACTGGGAAGAATTGATTAAAGAACTTTCAAAAGTTTATAATGATCTCCCAGAAGCAGAAAAGAAAAAAGCAGTAATAATTGCGGATAGTTATGCAACTGCCGGCTCAGCAGAATTTTTTGGTAAAAAATATAATCTACCAAAAGTTATTTCAATACATAATAATTACCATTTGTGGGGTTATGATGGAGCAACAGGCGATATAATGATAACTTTTGGATTCAACGAACAAGAAGTATCAGAGTCTTTTGAAGAATACGAAGTAAAATCTGTTTTCAAATCCCAATACAGTAGATTGAATGGATTACAAATCTGTGTTGCCAAAAAATTAAAATACAATATAAAAGACATCTGGACATCGATTAAAAAATATGAGTAATTTTATTTTGTTCTATTTTTAAAAAGTTTTTGAGCGATTGAAGCGTATTTTTATATAGAATTCAAACTGATTAATAAAACCATTATTTGGATTTGTTAAATCATACATTCCAGTATAATTTAAAGATAATTCAAGATATTTAATAGAATAATTTATTAAACCATTAAATCCAATGTAATTATTAAATAAAGTGTTATTTTCATAACCATAGTAGAAAAGATTTACAAAATTTGTATATATTGAGACTCCGTAAAAATTAAGTCCAATACCATTCTTTAAATTATTTTTTAATATTTTTTGATTATAATTATCATAAATATCAATATCCATATCATTCTCTGTCACTAATGAAAATTTAAATTTTCTTGGACCAAAAGTTCTAAAAAATTCATAACCTATTTTTATAGTATTTAGCGATGTTATGTTTATAAGACTTTGGTATGGATTATAATTTATAGGAACAATTTGTTCAAAAGACCAGAAAAAACCATAATAATAATTGCCCTCAAATTTAACAGATGGATTAAAAGATATTGAAGGATAATCATAAAAAGGAGTATCCAAATCAATGCCAAAATCAAAAAACATTTTTATAGCATTTCTAAAATGAATTTCATTATTAAGATTTATAGAAAAAATATTACGAAGCAAATCCATTCCTGTAAAATAGTCATAATAAACCAATGGATAAAAATCAACCACAAAAATATCATCTATCAGACAAGATATTGTCCAAATTTTGTATGGAAAAGAAAAGTTTAAATTGACTTCATTTAAAAGAAAAAGGTTTTCAGTTTGAGTTTGATTAAAATCATAAGTTTGAGATTGTTTATAATAGAATGAAAATAAAAAGTTTTTTTTTGAATCATTTGTTTCATCTGCATAAAAGAGTGATGATAACATAAATAAAAGAATGGAAATAATAATAATTTTTTTAACATCTGTTACCAAAATTAACCCCTCACTCATTCTTCAAAAATAATCCATTCTATTGCACGATATTGTCGTTCCATTATATTTGCTTCATTTTGAAAATCTTTGTTTATTTTTAATAATTTTTCTTTATCCATACTTTTTAGATTTTCAAAGTTATCTAATAAATTACCAATTCGGTTTTTAGAATCTTCTATATTATTTAATTGCTTTTTGATGAGTTTAGTGTCTTCTGGAGCTAAATTACCAATAAAATTGTCATTATCTTTAATAAATTGAGTTATTTTTACTTTTAACTCAATTAAACTATTCTCTATATCAGTAATATTCTGTTTTGTTTTAATTAATTTTGTGAGTTTAATACATATATTTTGAATTTCTACTAAAATATTTTTTCCACTATCAAGACGATTAATAAAATCTTTTTTTATTGCAGATAATTTTTCTTCTTTATAATTTTTATTAGTTTGTCCTTTGTCTGTATCTTTTTTTCTTGAGTCAATAATATCATCTTTCATAGAGGAATTTCGAGAATTTGGAGAAGTTTGTATTGTAGTATTTGATTTGTCAGAAGGTTGGTTTCCACCATCGCCTGTGTTTCCACCATTTCCTTTTGAGATTATAAACTGAACAAAAAATATTAGAATAATAAAAATCAAAAACATCTTTTTTGTTTTCATAATCCCTCTTTAAAATAAAAAACATCACTGTATAAAAGTTACCATATACCAATAAAAAAATCAATAAAAAGAAGTAAAATGACAACTTTATTTCAAATTGTCATTCTACCTCTCAAGGCATCTTATTGAATAGTTACATTACTAATAGTTGTTATTTCTCCAACATTAATAAGTTTGTCTTGTATATCTACTGTCGCATCAGTTGTCTCAACTTTTAAGTCATAAGTACCAGCTTCAAGATAACCTATCATCCAATCACCACTTGCATCACAAATAGTCCCAGCATAAGGTATGCTTAAACCATCTTGATATGCAGTTACAGTAATAGTTTTTCCTACTATTGGGGTTACGCTACCTTTAAAAGCACCAGTTGTATTAACAAAAGCCAATCTTGTAACAGGAGTAATAGTGTAAGAATATTGA
>MIAN01000172.1:0-6626 GCA_001829125.1 Spirochaetes bacterium GWB1_27_13
ATTTCTATGATTTCAAATTCTTTTACATCGCCAACTCTTAGTACTTCTGATGGGCTTTTGATAAATTTATCGCTCATTTGTGAAAGGTGTATTAATGCTGTTTCTTTTATACCAATATCAATGAATGCTCCAAAGTCAACAACATTTTTTACTTTGCCAGTAACTTTCATTCCTTGTTTTAAGTCATCAAAAGAAACAACGCCTTTTTGCATAATTGGTTTTGGATAGCCGTCTCTTGGGTCTCTGTTTGGTTTTTTTAATTCTTCTATAATATCTGTGATTGTTTGTTCACCAATGTCATATTTTTTAGAAAGTTTTTGTTTTTGTTCTGCTGGCACACCTTTGCCGAGTTTTATAACTTCGAGTATTTCACGAGCAACTTCATAATTTTCTGGGTGAACCCATGTATTATCAAGTGGGTCTGGGCTTTCTGGAATTTTTAAAAATCCTGCTGCTTGTTCAAATGTTTTCTCACCGAATCCAGATATTTTTCTTAGGTCTTCACGAGCCTTAATTGTACCAAAGTCATTTCTGTATTCTACAATATTTTTTGCAACAAAAGTTGTTATACCAGAGGCATATTTTAGTAAAGAAAATGATGCTGTATTAACATTAACACCAACTTTATTAACAACTGATTCTACAACCTCATCAAGGGTCGAAGATAATTGAGTTTGATTTACATCGTGCTGATACAAACCAACGCCAATTGATTTTGGATCAATTTTTACTAATTCTGCTAATGGGTCTTGGATTCTTCTACCAATAGAAATTGCACCTCTAATTGTTAGGTCTAAGTCTGGAAATTCTTCTCTTGCAGTATCAGATGCAGAGTAAACAGACGCTCCATCTTCATCTACAACTGTATATTGAACTGGTAAATTGTATTGAGTTATGGCATCAGCTACAACAATCTGTACTTCGTGTGAGCCAGTACCATTACCAACAGCAATTAATTCTACGTTATATTTTTTTACAGCCTCAACAATTGCTTTTTTAGAATCTTCTTTTCTTTCTTGATAGAATAAAAAATAACCCAAATATTTACCGTTTTCATCAAGACCAACGGCTTTTGTACCAGTCCTAATACCAGGGTCAATACCAAGAACACGAGTTTTTTTGATTGGTGGTTGCATCAAAAGCCCTGTTAAGTTTTCTGCAAAAACGCCAATTCCATGTTTATCTGCTTCTTCTGTAAAATCACTTCTAATTTCTCTCAAAACTGCTGGCACTAAAAGTCTTTTTAATCCATCGAGTATCGCATCTTTATGATATTCATTTGATATTATATAATTAGAAACTATTAGTTTATTACAATCTTCTTCTTCAAAGTCAATTTTTGCTTCAAGTTCTTCTTCTCTCTCGCCTCTATTTATAGCCAAAATTCTATGCGATTTAACAGTCTTAATCGGCTCTTTGTAATTGTAATACATTTTGTAAACGCTTGTTTCTTCATTTTTAAGACCCTTAACAACGAAATTCCCATTGCCAAAAATAAAATCTTTTATCATCTTTCTATTATCAACATCATGAGAAATTCTTTCTGCTATAATATCCATTGCACCTTGTAAAGCCTCTTTTACATTTTTAACACCTTTTTCTTCGTTGACAAATCGGTCTGCTTCTTTTTCGATAAGAGCAACATTTTCCATAAGGTTTGCAAGTTCTTCAAGCCCTTTTTCTATTGCTATCATACCTCTTGTTTTTTTCTTTCGTTTGAATGGTGCGTACAAATCTTCAAGTTCTGCGTAAGTTGTTGCTTTTGCTATATTTGTGTAAAGTTCTTCTGTAAGTTTACCCTGACCAAAAATACCTTTTGCAATTTCAATTCTTCTTGACTCAATATTTTCGTGATATAAAAGTTTGTGATTTACATCTCTTACCTGTACCTCATCCAAAGAACCTGTTGCTTCTTTTCGGTATCTCGAAATAAATGGAATCGTAGAGCCAGTTTTAAGTAAATCAACAGTTGCTCTAACCTGATGAACAGATATGTTTAAATCTTCTGAGATTTTTCGCTCAATTTCTGCCTGATTTATTAACAATGAATTTATAAATACTTCATTAATTTCCATAAAAAAATATCCTCCGTTTAAAAATGCTGGAGGATTTTTTTACTCCATTTATTGCTTATTGTCAACATAGAATTTTATTTTTATAGTTGAAATTAGTTTGCTTTTTTACCATAAGTACGCGGGGGAGAGGGGATTAAGAGGGGTAAAATTTAAGTTAGAAATAGTGTGGGGAAGTATTTATCACATAAAACAAAGAAGCACGAAGTTAATGCCATTAAGTTAAGCAATTTTAATCTGTGTTATATATACAGAATCTTTTTACTTTATTGATTTTAAAATATAAATACTGACAGGTTCTGCAATGCCCTTGATTTTTTGATCAGAAACTTCAATAGTTTCTATTTTATTTTTTAAGTTATTGTTAACATTCTCTGACAAAAGTATCATATTCTGTTTTGCTATACTACAGAGTCTTGAAGCAAAATTTACTGCATCACCAATAACAGCGAATTCGGTTCTATTTTTACTTCCAATATGAGCTGCTATTACTTCACCAGAATTAATACCTATTCCAACAAATAATTCAGTATTATTATTTTTGTTTATTTCTATTACTTTTTTTATGATTTCAGTAGAACATCTTACTGCCGTAAGTTCATCTTCAAAAGTAGCCATAAGCTCATCGCCAACAAATTTATCAATGTCTCCACCAAATTCCTCTACAACATCTGCTTCGACTTGTAAAATAGTGTTTAAATTTTTAACGACTTCACTTGGCGTTCTTGTTGAAGAATATGCAGTAAATCCTCTAATATCAGCAAATAAAACAGTAATTTGTTTTTTTATTCCTTCAGAGTCATACCCATGGTCTTTTTTTATTAAATCTTCTGTTGATTTAGAAATATATTTTGATAATTTAAATCTTTCTTTAACTCCACGAATCATATCATTTATTTTATTAGAAAGGTCTCCTAATTCGTCTTTATTTTTAATTACAACTTTTACTTCAAAATTACCATTTCCAACTTCTTTAACAGTATCACCTATTATAAGAATCGGTTTAATTATCATTGATCTCATAAAGTATATTAAAATTATAGCAAACACAACCCCTATTATAATAAAAAATAAAGTCATAAGTGTTCTTGCTTGATCTATTTGTTTATAAATTCCTTTGATCGACACATTAAAATGTGCAACTCCTCTTACAAAATCACTATCTCCATGGCAAGCTCTACATTCTGTATAATTTAAAATAGGAAAAAAATATTCCATTTCTTGTTTATCAGTTAGTTCAACAGTTACAGGTGTTTTTGAGTCCAAGACTTTTTGAAAATTGATATTTTTTAATATATTTTTTTCTACTCTTGGAGTTTGAACAAACATAACTTTATTCTGAAAATTATTGACTTGATCTATTGTTTTATAGTCATTAAATGCGTTTGTTCCATCAACTCTAAAAATAGAAATTTCCTTAAAGTCTTCTATTTCTCTCAAACTCGACATTGTGTTTACTGCAATTGGAGCTTCTCCATTCAGCATTATATTTCTAATAACATGATTTAATATTTCAGTATTTATTGAAAGGGTTTTTTGAGTAGCAGAAATTAAATTATTTTTTTGAGTATTTACTGTAATATATAATGCAACCAAAATAATAACAATAAATATAAATATAATCAAAGACATTATTTTTATTTGAATAGAATTTAATTTCATTTATTAATCTCCTTTTTGTCAAGAGATTTATCAAGAGGATGAACAATTATAAAATCATTATCAAACATTCCTAAATGGCAATCTATACAGTTTTCAACTTGACCTTCATTTACTATTTTACCATCTGGAGTAAATGTAGCCCAAAACCAGTCGCTAAAATCTGGATTATAGTCAGCGATTTTTATCATTACATCTATATTTCTTAATTCTTTTTGAATGTTATAATTTTCTTCTACTATTATACTATCATAAGGAGCTACTTTATCTGGAATAGGTAACGAATTGTATAATTGCTTATTTATATAAATTTTATGAAACCTTCCATGAGGAGATTGACCTTCTTGTAATCCTTCATGATCTGGCCACATTTTGTATTTTTTATAATTATTCTCAACTATAATTCTATTCCATAGAGATTTACCAGATATATTTTCACTTGTTAATGGAGGTAAATTTGTAATTTCTGTTTTTTTACAAGAAATAAATGAGAAAAAAATCATTATGAAGATAATTATTTTTTTCATTATAACTCCTATTTTATAGCACAAATATAGTTGTGAAACATTTGCCTTTTATAATTATAATTTTTTAAATGACCATTATTAATCATTAAATAATAAATTTTTATTATTTAATGATCTTTGTAGAAGCATTTTAGTATATAAAGACACAAAATAAGATAGTCTTTTATTACCTAACACACATTTATTTTTCAATTATTGAAGTTAAAGTTATCGTTTTATTCTTTAATGTTCCTTTTACTTCAATAAAAACACCTTCTTTTTTAGTAGTTTTTTCTATTATATTTTTATATGCCAAGCTATTTCCTGCCTTAGCAAATCTATAAAAAGTATAAGTATCTTTGCCTTTATCTTTAATAAAAATTCCAAATCCAGACTTTGCACAACTACTCATCTTCATACAAGCAACAGTATGTTTTTGTGGATTTTTAATTAAATTTTCATTGCCTAAATCTTTACCTTTTACACCACAAAGTACATCACATATATATCCCTCAAAAACTTCTTCTCCAGTAGTTTGTGAAAATGAATAATAAAAAGAAAAAACCAATAGAAAAAATAAAATCGCTGCTATTTTTTTCATAAAAAACATCCTTATATAATTATAAATATATAACTTTAAAAAAGCTAAATTTTAAATTAAAATTTGAAACAGTATTAAGATTTGCCATTCTTTATATATATAAGAATCGCTCTAATTCTTATTATAATATTAATCAATTGTTTTTAGAAAGTCAATTAGAATAATATTATCTCAAAAATTAATTTAAATTCCAAATGACAAGAAGAAAATTTCTATAAATTTCATAGATGATCTTTCATTCTTCAATAATGAATACATCTTTTACTATTTTAAAAAAAATATAACTTAATTTCATAAAAAAATAATTTTATAAGGTATAATTCTTATTTCACATCTTTATCATAAGGATTTTTAATCTTAACCGCAATTCCTGTAGAAAAGGTGAGGCTCATTATTACATCGTCTTTTTCTAGCCTGTACATTCCGCTTAATAAAATTGAGTTAAGAAAACCCATTCTATATTTAAAAGAATTGTACCAGTAAAGATAGTCGTTTATTTTTATCCCAAGTCCAATGCCTGCTTCAAAAAATGCGGAGGTATAATATTGGAGTAACATCGTAGTATGTTGAAAGCCAGCGCCTGCAAAAATTTTTATGTAGACTAATTTCCAATCATATTGTCCAAAAATTTCAAGCCCATTGTAAATTATGCTTCCTTCTATTGGCTTTGAATCAATATGAATGACACTTCCACTCCCAACCATAAGTTGTAGCCCAAAATATTTGATTAGATAAATGGAGATGTACAAATCAAGGGTCGGTGTTACAACAAAAGCCCCGTCTCTTATTAAATGTTGGTAAAAATCGCCTATATAAAGACCAAATCCACCCTCAAAAGAAATATCTACTATATTTTTTGCAATAAGTTTATTATTTCTCTTGTCTTCCTTCTTTTCTTGGGAATAAATTGTAAAAAAGATATTAATTAAAATTAGTATTACTATTATTTTTTTCATAGTTTTTTACGATAAATATTTAATTATTTTTTGTCAAGCAAAAAAATAAAGCTTGAATATATTAAGAAATTCGTTTATAAAATTAAAATCTTTTTTACAATACTAATTAAATCGGTGAAAATAAGTGCAAATAATAGATTTAAAAGAAGGCGAAAAATTAACATTAAAAAACGATGGATTTCTATCTTTGTTTTTTGTAGGTGTTGGTTCAGCATTCTCTAAACTACATTACCAAACAAATCTTTTAATTATAAAAGCTGATACTCATCTTCTTGTAGATTGCGGCACTTTAACACCTATGGCTTTATGGAAATATGGATGTCCGATTGTAAATATAAGTAATTTTTTAATAACTCATTCTCACGCTGACCATATCGGAGGACTTGAAGAAGCAGCTCTTATGGGTAGATATGTTGTCAAGAAAAAACCAAATATGATTATAACAGAAGAATACTCTCACATCTTATGGGATATGTCTCTAAAAGGTGGAATTAGATTTAATGAAAAACATATAAAAGGCGGACTTGTTTTTACCGATGTTTTTCATGCTTTACATCCTACTTTAGTAAGTAATACTCCAAGAGAATATTGGAATATTGACTTTGAAAACTTAAACATAAAATTATTTAGAACAAAACATATTCCAGACTCTGTGCAAAGTTGGGAAGATGCCTTTCTTTCTTATGGTATTATTATTGATGAAAAAATTTTGTTCACATCTGATACACAATTTGATCCTGATTTAATCCATGATTTTCTAAAACTCTATCCTACAATTGAATTTATTTTTCATGACTGCCAATTTTTTAAAGGTGGAGTTCATTGTTCTTAT
>MIAN01000172.1:6633-40679 GCA_001829125.1 Spirochaetes bacterium GWB1_27_13
TGCCAATTTTTTAAAGGTGGAGTTCATTGTTCTTATGAAGAATTATTAACTTTCCCAGAAGAAATAAGAAAAAAAATGTACCTAACTCATTACGGAGATAATTTTGCCAATTTCAATCCTATAAAAGATAGTTTTTTAGGTTTTGCAGAACAAGGCAAATTTTATAATTTAATCGCCAAATGAGCAATTATAAACTTGTAGCTTTTGATCTTGACGGCACTTTACTAAATTCAGATATGACTCTTGCAAAAAAGACAATTGATAATTTACATAGAATAATCGATAAAAATATCAAGTGTGCAATAATCTCTGGTAGAAATTTATCCGATATTCTTTCGTTAATAAATGACTTAGATTTTTGCTATCTTTCGTCTTTAAGTGGTGCATTGATTTATAATAATTCAACTTCAGAAATAGAATATTTAAGATCAATACAAAAAGAATCTTCTATTAAATTAATTGATTTCTTAATCAAAAATGATCTTATAACGAATATTTTTACAACAAATAATATATATATTTCAAAGTATTCGTCATTATATTTTAGTAAACTTTATCAGGCATCACTAAAACCAAAAATGATTGACTCTTTAAATTTAGACGAAAATATTCTATCTATACAAATTTTATTAAAAAACGATAAAGAACTTGACATTATAAAGGAAGATATAAAAAATAAATTTAATAATTTAGAAATTTTTAATGCAGGTTACAGTTGCCTCCAAATTAATCAAAAAGAAGCAAATAAAGGAGCTGCATTAAAATTTATTGCGGATAAGCTAAATATTCAACTAACTCAAACAATAGCTGTTGGCGATAGCGAAATGGACTTACCTATGCTTAATATAGCTGGAATGGGTATTGGCATGAAAAATTCAAAAAATCATCTTTTAGATAAAGTAAAATTTATTACTAAAAAAGATAATAATAACAATGGTGCAACAAATTTTATTTTAAATATTTTGGAGAATAATTATGATTGATATAGAGAAATTTAAAGACTCATTTAAAAATCAACTCTTTCATATCCTTGATGGAATAAAAGATAATGAGATGCAATCTTATTCTCTTTTTGTACTTGCATTATCAAATATAAGTCTAATGGATCAATTACGAAATGATTATGAGTTAAAAAATATATTATTTGATAAATATAACTTATTATCAGAGCATATTACAACTTATTTAGATAATGCAGAAGATTTTGATATATTTAAAAAAATAGTTACTTTCCAAAAGGATAATAAATTTGATAATAACACACTTTTAAATAATTTATCAAGAAAAAGAAAAGTATCAGATTTTAATTTAAAATTTAATAAGATTAGAGAATTTAGACCAGAAAGAGAGTCAAAAGAAAAGTTTTTGGCAAATTTTAAAGATTTTGATGAAATAAAATTTAATTTTAATAAAAAATTCTTAAAAAAAGAAATAATTTTTGATGATAATTTTTTTATTGATAAAGAATTTAAGGATAGATTTACCTTTTTTTATAACAAATTTCCTTTTGTAGAATATCACACTGTTATTGTTCCAGATAAGGATAAAAACAATCCCCAGTTTCTTAGTAGTGAATACCATAATTTAATCTGTGATTTTATGAAGAATATAAAAGTTAAAAACAAAAAAGAAATAGTTGGAATTGGCTTTAGTGCTTATGGAGCATTCGCATCTGTTAATCATTTACACTTTCAGTTTTTTATAGAAGATTTACCTATTCTTGATGAAAAATGGATTCATAATGGAGGAAACTGTCAATATCCTGCTAAAATTTACAAATTTAACGATTTTTATTCAAGTTGGCAACAAATTGACTATTTTAATAAAAATAATATTACATACAATGTTTGTTACACAGCAGATTCTATTTTTTGCCTCCCAAGACAATTTCAATCAGAATATCCAAAACAAAATTGGTCAAAAGGTTTTGGTTGGTACGAAATGACAGGAGGTTTCATTTCATTCACTTATGATGATTTTAATAAGATAACAGAAAAAGAAATCGACCAAGATTTTGTAAATATTTCTTGTAAAACTTGATTTTCTACTAAAAAGGTATAATATTTTTATTAATGTATTATTTTAAATTTATTAAGGAGAAATTTTTATGTTAAAAAAGATTTTATTACTAACAAGTATCGTATCTATTATTTTTGGGCTTTTTACTGTGGCAACAGGATGTCAGATGCCATCCACTACTACTACTACCACTACTACTATATCAAGTAGCATAGCAAATAAAGTAATAATAGATATACCAACATCACTCACAACAGAGACCACAACAAAAACATCTTCTATTATAGAAAAAACTTTTGTTGTAAGTCCAGACCAACAATTATTAAAAACAACTGTTTCTGGCTATTACTCTCTTGTTAGAACTCAACTAAGGCTCGCATCAGATCTTTCAAAAATAATTAAAACAACTCTTTCAAACCTTGAGACTGTAAATATAAATAACATTCCTCTTTTTAAACTAACAACAACTGTTAGTTACACAGAGGATTCTACTCAAAACAAACTAAAATTTACATCAAAAGGAAACGACCAATATCTTTTAGAATACTGGAGAAAACAAACATCTGGTTCTTATGAAAAGTTTTTTGAAATGCCTTTTACTTATTTAACAAGTGGAGGAACAGTAGAAGTTAGAGGTTATGTGACAATTGATACAACATCTGACAAATCAATAAAATCAGAAAATGGAGACAAAAAACCAGAACTTGTTAGAATAGATTTTGATTCAAATCTTAATAGCACTGGTAAACAATATATGAAAGTTTCTCTTTACAAGTTTAGGTTTCATAGAGACTTAGATCAAAATGCTAGTGATCAAAATGGTATTGTTGAACTAACAAAAAATACAGACGGTTCAATAGAAATAACTGGAAATATAATGGTTCCTGGCTCTCGATGGTTTGTGTGGAATGGTTATAAATACGATAACACAGTAGATACAACTTCAGCATCAGAAACAAGATACTATGTTTTTACTGGTAAGGCAACAACAGACAATAAAGCAACTGTAAATCTTGGACTTGCTGAATCTACATACACAGATGCTACTGTTTTTACAGATTATTCAATTGGTACAGTCATAAAAAGATTATACACAGATAGATTAAATAACAATTATGCTTTTGAAAGTAGCCAAAATAGTTATGGAAAAACAATAATAACGATTCTTAATACATTTAATACTGGCTATCCTCAATATCAGCTTGATACAACAAATTATAACAATAATACTCCAGAAAAAGTTTATGCTGCTATAAAAAATGGGGTAGAAAGGGCATCAATTCTTAGTCAAAGTAATTATATGGTTAATTATCTTTTGGCTTTAATGGAAGTAGAAAATCCAGCTTATTTTGTTCAAAATGATTATAGTGGCTATGGCAGTACAGCACCAACTGGTTTTATTACAAAAGCAGAAATTGATACAATTAATGTAATCCCTAAAGCAACAGTAACAAATCTTACTGTAAGTTTTGATAACGCATCAGATGATGCAGGATTTTAATTTTTAGACATATTTTTGTTAGAGGTTGTCTGGTAAGATTGCATACATTTTATTGTCTACTACTACTAATACCGTAGTTTCCTGTTTAAAGTAGTGTCCAACAAAAGAGTGCAAATCTTACTACCGTATTTAGACAACCTCTTTTTTTATTAATTTTTATTTAATTTTTCTAACTCCTATTGACAAATTTATAAATAATTTTATTATATAATATAGGGAAAAAATTATGAAAATTGAAAAATTAAATGGTTCTCTTTCGTTGACTAACGATAATTTTTTATCTTTATTTTTTGTTGGGGTAGGTAGTGCATTCTCAAAAAAACATAACCAAACCAATTTATTGGCAATCAAAGGTCAAGATCACATCTTAATTGACTGCGGGACAAAATGTGGGCAGGCTCTATATAATTATGGGTCGGCATTGGCTAATATAAAAAATTATCTTGTTACACACACACATGCAGACCATATCGGTAGCCTCGAAGAAGCAGCTTTAATGAGTCGCTATGTTGCAAAAAAAAAGCCAAAGATGATAATAACAGAGACGTTCCAGCATATACTTTGGGATATGTGTCTAAGAGGTGGTTCTGCTTACGGTGAAGAAACTATGGGACAAATGCTAACTTTTGAAGCATTTTGGGAAATAGAACGACCAAAAATTCTTATTGAATTTGAAAGAGAAACATATCAGAGTAATATAGGAAATTTAGATATAAAAATTGTAAGAACAATGCACATTCCAGACAAATCTGTAAGTTATAAGGACTCTTTTTGGAGTTGTGGGCTAATTTTTGATAATAAGGTTTTATTTACAGGAGATACAAGATTTGACTTAGATTTAATTATGAGTTATGATAAAAAATTTAATTTTCAAGCAATTTTTCATGATTGTCAACTTTTTACAGGTGGAGTTCATTCTTCAATAGAAGAGTTAAATACTTTACCAGCAGAAATTAAAAAGAAAGTTTATCTTGTTCATTATGGCGATAATTGGGAGCAATTTGAACCTAAAGTAAAAGAATATGGATTTGGTGGATTTACTCAAGAGGGCGTTTATTATTGTTTCGATTAATTGATAAATATAAGGAGAAAATTATGGATCAAAATCTTAAAGAAAAACTCGACAAGGCATTAAACAGTGGCAAGGTGGCATTAGAAGATGTACAAACAATCGTAAAAAATATCACAAAAGAGGTTGTTGAAAAATCAAAAGCACAAGGAGATGATTTAAAAACAACAACAGGCGACTTTTTTAAAGAAGTAATTAATTCTTTATCAAAAGTAGGTAAGGGTGGCGTTGAATTTATAAAAGCTGCTGGCGAAGGATTTAAAGAAGGCGTTAAAGAATCAACTGATGGAGATAAAAACCTTATTAAAGAAACAGGCGAAGCTTTAGGTGAAGGTCTCAAATCCTTAGCAGAAGTAGGTATTTATGTAACTCATGAAACAGTAAAAAATCTTAGTTCTGTTATAGAAAATTTATTTAAAACAGAAGATGATAAAAAAGATGATAAAAATGATCAAGATTATAATTCACAAGAATAAATAGGGTAGTCTAACGCGATGAGAGATATTCAGAAAGAATTTGATAGCATCTCATTTGAAAGTCTTATTATAAATAAAGTATCAAATGAAGAAGATAAAAAGCTTTTGCAAAATTTTTATCAAAAAGACCCCATTGATGATAAATACAAATTAAAAGAAAAAATAAAAGAAATTGATATTGATAAACTTGGTAGAATTTTTGACTCTGTTGGTTTTCTTCCTGATGTAAAAAAAGAAGAACTAAAGAAAAACTACAAAAAAATCGAACGATATTTTCTTTTAAAACAAAAAGCTTTTGAAAATTATAAACATATTCCAGTTGAAGAAATAATAAATAACTCGCCTAAATATTATGCGTTTATTAGATTGATTGAACAGTTAAATTCTTTTATTAATAAAGACCCTAACTGGCTTAAAGAATTTGTTGCAAAAAACAAAGTTAAATTTGACTGGAATAGTTATTCAAAATGGAAGTCTGGGCAAGATTTTTATAAAATTACTTATAATGATACCTATTCTCCATCAAAATGGATAAATTTAGTTCAAGATAAGCTAATTGAAATTATAAAATCTCTCCAAATTTTACTCTATATGGAATTCTACATCGAAGAGAATGTTTTCAAAAAATTCTTAAAAATGAATGTAGAAGTTGATTACAAGATGAAAGCAAATTATATAAAAAGATCACTCCCATCAGAAGACATTGAAATAATTTTTAATGTAGTTGATTATTTATTAAAGTTAAATGTCGAAAACGATTTTACAACAAATCTTGTTATTGATACAACAGTTTGCTTTAAAGCTTATAGGTTTATTGATGAGTCTGGTGTTTTTGATTTATTAAAAAGAAAAGAATTTTATGTTAAATATCATCTCGAATTTTTAAATAAAATGCCTACCAAAGAAAGAATCATAATTCCATGCGAACATGATATAGTCGCTGTGGCAACTAATTTTTTGGAAGGGCTAAAAGATTTATTCTTTACATATAAAGAATATAAAGATAGACTCATCGAAAAATATAATAAAATAAAATCCAAAATAAAATTCTAAAAAATAATCACTTTTCTATTGCTTTTAATTAAATTTATTTGTACCTTTTAAATATTGGTATTTTTTTAATATTTATAGTTTTTAGAAAAAAATATCAAAAATTTTAATTTTTTCTTAATTAAATCAAATTTTAATTTGGAAGAGGTAAATAAAATGATAAATAAAGAAGATTTTGATTTTGAGAAACTAAAAATAATATTTGAAAGTTTGTCAAAAATAAATATTGGCATCTGCGTCATTAGTGCTGATTATAATATTTTATTTGAAAATAACTTTCTTAAAACCTCTTTTGGTGAGGTTGTTGGTAAAAAATGTTTTGCCGTTTATAATGAATTTAGTTTTATCTACGAAATCAACTTTCTAAATAAAGCGATTAAAAGCAAAAATCCTGAAACAAAAGAAATTTTTTATAATAATAAAATTTATAATTTAATCGTCTTACCAATATTCGACTCTAAAGACGAAATTTGTTGTTTATTAGAATCAGTTACTGTAAATAATTTACCAATTCATCAAGAGAATATAAATAATAATACAATATCAAATGATTATAATAATACATTAAATGGAATTTTAGCAAGTATTTTTGGCAACATAAAACTTGCTAAGTTTGATATTCAAGGTGATATTGACAGAAATGAGGCATTAGCTTATTTAACGTGTGCAGAAAATAGCACTCTTAAAGCAAGAAATTTAATTCAAAATATTCATTCTGAAAAAGATAATTTGTTACCTCATAAAAAATTATTTAAGAAGAATAATATTCCTTACGGTAAAATACTTCTTATGGATGACGAAGAAATAGTAAGAGATACAACTGGTAAAATGCTAAATTATCTTGGTTATGAAGTAAAATTTGCTAAAGAGGGAAAAGAAGCTGTAACTGTATATAAAAAATATTTTGATACAAAAGAACATTTTGATTTTGTAATACTCGACTTGAGTATTCCTGGTGGAATGGGTGGAGAAGAAACAATAAAACTTTTGAAAACGATAAACCCTTTTATAAAAGCAATAGTTTTTAGTGGCTATTATCATAATCCAGTAATATCAAATTATTTAGATTATGGATTTAGTGGGGTACTAAAAAAACCTTTTGATTTTTATGAATTAGAAAATATAATTTTAAGAATGTCTAACGAGTAAAACCTTCTGGCATCAATAATTTTTATTATTCTGCGTAAAAAACTTTTGGAGTATATTTCTAAATTTAATTTGAAATATTTGTAATTTTAACTATAATTAATATATAACTATTTAAGAGTTTAAAGGTTTTATATGAAAATTAACTTTAATGATATAATTATTCCAAGAAAAATAATTTTATTATTTATTTTTTCAATAATAATATTAATAGTCCTAATTACTATTTTTTTAAATAGAAATTTAAGTGACTTGTTTTTTAAACTGTGGACAAATTATAATCAAGACCTTGCGTTATCTATTTCAAAACATTGCCATAAAGAAATTGATATTGCCCAAAAACAGCTCGAAATGCTATCAATAGACCCAGATTTCCAAAATCTTTCTAATATTGATAAAATAGACTTAACTATAAATGGACTACCTCAAAATTATGAACCTTATAAAAGAAAAATTTTTAGTGAATTATTAAAACGTAATAAAGATTTTTCACTTTTATTTCTATTACTGCCAAACGGAGATAATTATATATCCTATCCTTTTGAAATTCAAAAGTCTTTAAAAAAAAATAATTTAAGTGATAGAGAATATTTTCAAAAAGTAGTAAAAACTAAAATCCCTTATATTTCTGATTATTTTATTGGTGCTGATGGACAACCTTCCATTGTAATAGATGTACCAATACTTGATGAAAATAATAACATAAAATGCCATATTGGAGGAGTTTTTTATCTCGATACCCTAAATTTAATATTAAAACAAATAACCCCAGAAGAGGAAACCTATTCAATGCTTATTGATAGAAAAGGAAATTTAATTGCTCATAACAACTCCCTCTTTTTAGAAAAAAAAGAAAAAAATAATTTAAAAAAACATCCTTTTATAAAAGATTTCTTAGCAAATAAAGACTCTTATAATAAAAGTAAAACATTCTCTTATATCCATCCTGTTGACAACAAAGAGTATATAGGAAGTTTTGTTGCTCTTAGTTTTGGATGGGGTTTTGGATTAAGTTTTAAAAAAGAAATGATATACAAAAATATTAATTTACAAACATTAAGTATCCTTCTACTCGTTATTCTCCTTATTATTTTAGTGGATGGAATTGGATTTATTATTTTAAGAAGATACATTAACACATGGATAGAAAAAGAAAATATTCTTTTAGAATCTAATTTAGAAAATGAAAAAAAATATCAAATGTTATTTGATACAATGTTAAATGGTTTTGCTCTACACGAAATTATATGTGATAAAGAAGGTACTCCTATTGATTATAGATTTTTAGAAATTAATCCTTCCTTTGAAAGAATTACGGGACTTAGAAAAGACGATTTAGTAGGAAAAACAGTTTTAGAAGTTTTACCTAAAACAGAATCTTACTGGATTTCTCAATATGGCGAAGTAGCTCTAAAAGGTATAGATAAATTCTTTGAAAATTATTCTTCTGATCTAAATAGATATTACGAAGTTTTTGCATACTGTCCAAAAAAAATGCAATTTGCAGTAATAATTTCTGATATTACCCCAAGAAAAATATCAGAAATAGAGATGAATAAGCTAAATCAAGAGTTAGTTCTAAAAAATAAAGAACTAGAACAAATAGTTTATGTTTCGTCACACGATTTAAGAAGTCCTTTGGTTAATATACAAGGATTTAGTAAAGAACTTCAACATTCTGTTAATAGTATAAAAAAATTGTTAGAAACAAAAGAAATTAAGTCAAAACAATTAGAAGATATAATAACTGAAGATATAGAAACATTTTTAATGTACATATTAAAAAGCGTAGAAAAAATGGACTCTTTGCTTTCTGGATTATTAAAATTATCAAGAGTTGGAAGAGCAGCTTTAAATCTAAAAATAATAAATATGAATAAATTAATTAATAATGTAATTAAAAATTTTAGTTTCAAAATTGTAGAAAATTGTATAAAAATAAATACAGAAGAACTTCCTGATTGTTTTGGAGATGAAGTTTTAGTAGACCAAGTTTTTTCAAATCTTTTAGAAAATGCAATGAAATACCTTGCTAATAATAGACAAGGCATAATAACAATAGGTGGTTTTGTAGAAAAAGATACATCCGTCTATTTTATTGAAGACAATGGGGTAGGTATTGGTCAAGAACATTATGATAAAGTATTTGAATTATTTTATAGAGTTTCACCTCGTGAAAGTAAGGGCGAAGGATTAGGACTTACTGTAACAAAAAAAATTCTACACATGTTAAATGGAAATATATGGGTAGAATCAGAATTAGGAAAAGGAACAAAATTTTTATTCTCTTTACCAACAAAAAACAAACTCTAAAATTTAGGAGGGAGTATGAATATGAAAAAAGAAGTTGTAATATTTCTTGCAGAAGATGATGATGGACATTCTCTTTTAATAAAAAAAAATCTAAAAAGAGCAGGTGTTTTAAATGAAATATTCTATTTTAGAGATGGAGAAGAAATTTTAAACTATATAAAAAATAATAGAGAAAAATTAGTAAACTCTAATTTCTCCTATCTTTTTTTAATTGATATTCGTATGCCAAAAGTCGATGGGGTAGAGGTTTTAAGACAATTAAAAAAAGACAAGGATTTTCATAAAATGCCAGTAATAATGATTACAACAACTGATGATCCAAAAGAGATTGCCTTATGCCATGAAATAGGTTGCAATAACTATATAACAAAACCAGTTGATTACGATAAATTTGCAAATGCAATTCAACAACTTGGTTTATTTCTACTTATAACAGAAATACCAGAGATGATTATATAGGATTTTTTTATGATAGAGAATAATAATGTTGATATAGTAGATGAAAATAATATTTTTTCTCAATATAAAATATATGTAGTAGAAGATGATCTGGGACTAAGAAGAATAATTCAAATTAAATTAGAAAAAGAAAATTTTAAAGTAGAAACATTCGCACAAGGAAAAGAATTTATTGGATTAATTGCAAATGAAGAAATAAAAGATAATCTTATACTTCTTGACTATAATCTTCCTGACACTAACGCAAAAGACCTTTTACAAAATCTATTAAGTCAAAGGAAAAATTTAAATTTTATTATTATGACAGGTTATGGTGACGAAAAAATAGCAGTAGAAATGATGAAACTCGGAGTAAAAGATTATCTAGTCAAAGACATTAATTTTTTAGAATTACTACCTTCATCTGTAAAACAAATAGTTAAGCAAATAGAAATAGAAAAAAAACTCAAAGAAACTAAAAATAGCTTATTGGAAAGCGAAGAAAAATATAGATTAATAACAGAAAATAGTAAATCTTTCATTTCTGAGACTGATATTAATGGAGTTATTCTTTATGTAAATAATTATTATATAGAAGGACTTGGATACCTTCCAAAAGAAATTATTGGTAAACG
The DNA here is from genome assembly GCA_001829125.1 of Spirochaetes bacterium GWB1_27_13. Taxonomy (GTDB): domain Bacteria; phylum Spirochaetota; class GWE2-31-10; order GWE2-31-10; family MWDO01; genus GWC1-27-15. Next base: position 17,281 of record MIAN01000172.1, read on the forward strand.
AGCAGCAGAACTTTTACATCCAGATGACTTAGCAACAGCAATAAAAAGCTTTGACAAAATGCTTAATAGTTCACAACCAAGAAGAGACGAATGGCGATTTAAACATAAAAACGGAACTTGGAAATGGCTTGACTGCACTGCTAATATGTTTACAACAAAAAATGGTGAAAAAAGAATTGTTGTTATTGCTTATGATATAACGGATAAAAAAGAAAAAGAAGAAGACTTAAAAAACTCTAAAATAAATGCTGAAAATGCTAATGAAGCTAAAACTCAATTTTTGGCAAATATGAGTCACGAACTTAGGACTCCTATAAATGGCATACTTGGCATGGTAAATCTTTTATCAAAGACTAAACTCGAGGAACAACAAATTAATTATCTTGATATGATAAAAAGTTCTGGGTCTTTACTCTTAAATATAGTAAATGATATTCTCGATATTTCTAAGATTGAATCTGGAAAATTTGTACTAAAAGAAGAATCTTTTAATATAATAAATCTAATAAATAAAATTCATAATGAAATGGAAATTATATCGAATTCAAAAAATCTAAAATTAAATACTATTATAGAAAATAATATAACTGAATGTATTTTTGGAGATGAAAAAGCATTAACTCAAATACTCATAAATTTACTAACAAATGCTATTAAATTCACAGATATAGGTCAGATCGATATAAAATTAGAAGAAATATCAAAAGATAAAAATGAAATAAAATTTAGAATTTCAGTAAGTGATACAGGAATTGGCATACAAACAGAAAAATTGAACGAAATTTTTGAACGATTTACTCAAATAGATAGTTCTACAACAAAAAAATATCAAGGAACAGGGCTTGGACTTTCAATTGTCAAAAAACTTATAGAAATAATGAAAGGCAAAATAACAGTAGAAAGTTCTCTTGGTAAAGGAACAGTCTTTACTATGGAAATACCATTTAAAAATGTAAAAGAACACCCTCTACTATATGAAAAAGAAAAAACAAACGATGATATAAATAGCAAAATACAAAACAAAAATATTAATATACTTATTGCAGAAGATAATGCTATAAATGCTTTATTTCTTAAAGAACTATTAGAACAAAGTGGTTTTAGTACAGATACTGCACAAAATGGAATAAAGGTACTCGAAAAATTGTCCAAAAAAAAATACAATCTTGTTTTTATGGATGTTCAAATGCCAGAGATGGACGGTTTTAAAACAACTGAGGTAATAAGAAAGCAAGAAAAAAATAACAAAGACCATATTATAATTGTAGCATTAACGGCTTATTCTATGAAAGAAGATAAAGAAAAATGTATAAAAATTGGTATGGACGATTACATATCCAAACCAATCGAAGAAAGTGAAGTATTTGAAAAAATAGAAAAATATTTTTGTTAGAAATACTCAATAAATTTATTGTAAAAAAAATGTATAACTTAAAGATAATATATATAAAAATTGTTATACTTTAATTATTGTAAATATAAAAATGCTGTAATATAATACAGTGTAAAACTAAATTTGATGGATTTTGATATGCAATTTAGAAAAAAGATATTAATTATTGATGATGACAAAAAACTTACAGAGATTATAGAAAAATATTTTTCTCAATACGAATTTGATGTTGAGGTAGCTAATGATGGAAATGGCATTGATAACATTATAAAACAAAAAAAACCAGATGTTATTTTGCTCGATGTTATGCTCCCTGATAGAAACGGCTTTGACCTTTTAAGAGAAATACAAAAAGAACATAGCATTCCTATTATTATGCTTACGGCAAAAGGTGATGAAGTTGATAAGGTTATTGGCTTAGAGCTTGGAGCAAGCGATTATGTAACAAAACCATTTTCCGTTAGAGAATTAATCGCAAGAATAAGAAGCGTTCTAAGAAGATCAAATTTAAATGCCTATGATCTAAAAGCAAAAAATGAACTCGTTTATGGTACGCTAAAAATAATTCCAGATAGGCGTTCAATAGAAATTGATGACAAAGAATTAGAACTTACAAAAACAGAGTTTGATTTATTATACTTACTTGCTTCAAATCCAAATAAAACTTTTACAAGAGAAGATTTATTAAAAATAGTTTCTGATAGAGATTATGCTATCTTTGATAGATCAATTGACATGCACATAAGTCATTTAAGAAATAAATTAAAAATGCAAAACCCTCCTTACTGCACAATAAAAACAGTTTGGGGATCAGGATATAGATTTGAAATTAATGAAAAACCAATTTAAAATCTCTTTAACAAAAAAGATTATTTTTTTCTATTTTATTTTAGTTATTCTTTCAGTTGCTTTTACTTCGATATTTTCTTATATCATTTTTCAAAGATTGATGGATAATCAAATTAATAACATTGATTTAAACACATCAGCAATAAAAATGAAATTAGAAAAACTTTATGAAAAAAAAACTAATCTTATCGAACTTCCAGATTTGAATGAAAAATTAAAAAATGATACTAAAGAAGAATCAAAAATGCTTCTTCAAACAATTGAACAAAACTTCCCTGGCTACACTCTAAAAATGCCAACAGTAGAAGGAACTTTAGAATATAAAGAAAGCCCCAAACTACTTTATGATAATAGAGAAAAAAAATATTTTTTAGAAATAACAAGAGAAATAAAATTCGAACAAAATTTACCATTCAAATCATTACAATTATCAATTAAATTAAATTATTATCAAATAATCTTAAGAAGCTTGATAATGGGGACTTTATTAGCAACACTATTTTTAATTCCTTTTATTATTTTATTTTCAAGAACAATTATTACTCCTATAATAAAAGTTTCAAAGGCATCAAATCAAATTGCCACAGGAGACTTAAATGTTCATATAGATTTTAAATCAAATGACGAAATAGGAGAACTTGCCAACTCTTTCAATTTTATGTCAAACGAATTGTCAAAAATAAAAAAAATTAGAGATGATTTACTTGCAACAATTAGTCATGAACTTCGTTCTCCGCTTGGTAGAATAAAAGGTTACAACGAATTACTATTTGATTTAGAACTCGATAAAAATGAACAAGATAAATATTTTAAATCAATATTACAAGAGATTGATTTTCTTGACAATATGATTGCAGAAATAATTGAGATTTCGAGGTTAGAATTACAAAAAGAAAAATTCTTTAAAGAAAAAATGGATTTAGCCTTTTTGCTAGAAATAATTAACGAAGATTTAGAACTCGAAAAATCAATTTTAAAAATAGATTATGAATTCAAATATCATCAAAATTTATTTTGCTATATTGATGTTGATAAAATAAGAAGAGTTTTTTTAAATGTATTCCAAAATTCTGTAAAAGCAAAAGCAACAAAAATCATAATGGAAGCAACAAAAATTGATGATGAAATTGAAATTAAAATAATTGACGATGGGGTAGGTATCCCAGAAGATCAACTCGAAGTCGTTTTTGAAAAATTTTATAGAGTGGATAAATCAAGAGATAGAAAGACAGGCGGTTTTGGTCTTGGGCTTGCAATTTGCAAAGGCATTATAAAAGAACATAACGGTAAAATATTTTTCGTTAAAAAAGATAAAGGTGCTGAGTTACATATACTGTTGCCTGCTTTAGATATTAAAGATAATGTTTAGAACTAATCGCTTTACCAAGTGTCAGACTATCAGAGTATTCAAGACTTCCACCCATAGGAATCCCAGTTGCAATTCTTGAGCGTTTTATATTAAATTTTGAAAGAATATTATTCAAATACAAAAAAGTAGCTTCACCTTCTATTGTTGGATTTGTGGCAATTAATACTTCGCTAAAATTTCCTTTTTTTATCCGCTCAACAAGTTCGTTTATTTTAAGTTTATCAGGGTTTACACCATCCAATGGATTTATACTACCCATTAAAATATGATATAAACCCTTATAGCAGCCAGTCTCTTCTATTGCAAGTAAGTCTTTTGGTTCTTCAACAACACAGAGCATCGATTGATCCCGCGAATAATCCTCACATATAGAACAAACATCCTTCGTTGTAAAATTTCCACATATAGAACAAAAATTTATATTACTTATAACATCTTCTATTATATGAGAAATTTCTAACGCAATATGTTTATTCTTCAAAAGAAAATAAGATAACCGTTGAGCACTTTTTTTACCTACACCGGGTAATTTTGTCAAAATAGTTATAATATCATTTATTTCATTCATCAAAAAAGTCCGGGTATCAAATTAGTTGAAAACTTTCTTTGTATCTCTTGTCTCATTTTTGCAACAGCATCATTTTGAGCTAATATAATTAAGTCTCTAAAAGTTGGAATATCATTTCTAATAAAATCATTATCTTCATATTCTATCGAAATAATTGTAAACTCCCCATTGATTGTAACTTTAACAAATCCACTACCAGCTTCGCCAGTAACAGTAATTTCTTTCAATCGTGAAACCATCTCATCACTTTTCTTTTTTAACTCTTCAATATTCAAATTTTTTAGTAAATCTAAAGGATTCATTTTTATTTCTCCTTGAAATATCGTTGGAAAAAACATAATCAATAATAAAAATCTTTACGATTATTATTATAACAAAAAATAGCATTGTTTTCAAGTATAGATTTATATTTTTGGGGGGAGGGAGGAAATTATAAATCAATATATCTAACATTATTATAAAAAGTAGCCTCTTTCTTTTTTTGCCACTCTTCTATAATATCATCTTTAACGCCCCATTCTTTTAAAACTTTTGCTATTCTTACCAATTTTTCAAATATATAAGAAATATCATAGTTTATTAATTCTTCCAAATTTTTATAAGAATTTAAAATTAATTTGTATTCTTCAATAAAATTTTTAATCTCTGGATTATCTTTATGCCTTTCTAATATATAACAAAAGTAATCTAAGCCAGCCTCCAATTTCGGTTCTTTTTTGAATATTATTTTATTTATTAGAAGTTTATAATCATTAATATATCTTTTATCAAAATCATAAAAACCAAAATTTAACTCATCATAAGCCATAATTACTGTTTTTTCATTATCAGATAATAAACCATTTGTTATATTATCAAAACCAGTAATCTCTTTATATATTCTTTTTAGTTCTTCATAAGTTGAAACATAATCGTTTCTTGATTGTAAAAATTCTCTTTCTTCATCTAAAAATCGAAGCATTTCTTGGATTAAACTATAATTATGGAATTCAAAATCATCAAGATGGATTTTTTCTAATTTATTTATTTTTTTTATTATATCTAAGAGTTTATCATATATTTTATTAATTTCTTCATTACTCCATTCTAAACCATTTTGAAAATCTATTGATTTCTTTGTTATTTTATAAGGAAAAATATAGTATACTCCATAATGATAATAGATGCATCTTTTCGCTTCTTCAGATATATCAAAACCTGTATCCCACAAATCTTTTTCATTTAATAGATTTTCTTTTATTTTATTATGAATATTTTTGTCAGATTTTGAAAAATATAGTAAGTAATAGAATATTTCTCTATAATTCTTAGAATTTAATAAATCATTTATTTTTAAATATATTTTTTCTTTTTGGTTTTCATCTAAATATTTATAAAATAAATTTATTTTTTTAAAATATATATATGGATTATTTTCTAAATTATCTATAAGGTAATCCAATTTCTTATTTATATCATTTTCTATTAATCTTATATTTTTATTATTTAGAATGTGATTTATAAATTCTGTCTTGACCTCATCATTTTCTTTTAATTTGATAAAGTCCTCTATTAGATTTATTAATAATTCTTTCTCTTCTATATGTACTAATGATTTTTCTACAAAACTTATTAAATATTTTTTATTATAATTATTATCTTCTGTATATAATTGTACTTCATTATTTTTTATTAATTTCCAAAACTCATTAAAGAAATTTTTCCATTCATTATAAGGTAGAGTATTAAATAATGAAGTAATTATTACTATAAAATCTTTTCTTAATTCTTTTTTTTCATTATAATAATACCAAAAGTTTTTTTCTACAATTTTAAATAAATCCAATAATTGTTTATTATCTTTTTGTATTTTAATTATTTCTTCCATAATTTTTTCAAATAAATCAAAATCACTAGAATATTGTTTGTAATATTGTAAAGTTAAAAATAAAGATAAATAAAAAAGGTCTTTCTCAAAGTATATATTTTTAAAATTGGTAAACCATTCTTCTTCTTTAATATTAATAAGCATATTTGAATTAAAAGGAAAACCAGATTCAAAAGACAATTTAATTAATCTTATTGTATCCATTAATCTTTTTGTTTCATCATTTAAACCTAAGTTATGGGAGAATGAAATCAAATGTCGTTTTTTTTCAGATGGTTTAATATCCTCTTTTTTTTCTTCTTTTTTTAGATTTCCAAACAAATCACTTATTTTTATAAGATTATATTGTCTTAAATGGTTTCTTTTATTAAAATAAATATCTTTCATATTCTCATCATATTTTCTATGAAAAAAAGGAACAAATTCATAAAACCATAATTGTTCAGATATAGGTTTATTATCAATATTTTTCTCTAATTCTTCTAATAATTCTAAAGATTTTTTATAGTATATTGGTATTTTAGTGTAACTCATTAATCCAATTTTTTTTATAACCCAACTAAAATTTAAATCAATATTTTCTTCTGGTTTCCAGTTATCAATACATTCTATAAGATTTTTATAGTCAAGATTTATTGCGTAAAATAACAATTTATAGTAAGTTAATTTGTGTTTTTCTTCATTATCGAGATTTTTAGTGTTTAATCTATCAAAATATAGGCTAAATTTATATTTTTCATTTAATATCAAATTATTATCAAGTAAAACAAATAAAAATGAATGATATTCCTTCTTTTCTTCATTATCCAACAAATTATAATCTATTGTATCAAATATTTCTGTTAATTTATTAATCTCTTTTTCATCTATTGATAAACAAATTGGTAATAAATTAAAATTTATCAAAAAAGAAATTAGCCCAAAATATTTTAATTTATATTGACTATCAACAAAATCATATTTTCTTGTCAAATTTGATAATGAATATTTGCAGTAATCTCTTACATCACTTCTATAATTTAATCTATTATGATAATATAATTTTTTCAATCTTTCATAATCTTTAATAACATTATCAATAGCAAAAACTTGTTCTTTAGTTTTATTATAAATTGATTTCATTAAATTTATAAATTCTTCTTTATTTTCTTCATATAGAAATAAAAATAAATTTTCAAAAGATATTTTTATCTTTTCAGAGTATTGTATTTTAGAAGAAATGTTATTTGATGATTTGTTTAAGAAATTAAATATTTCATCCTCTAATAAACAAATTCTTTGTATCCCCATATTTTTATACCACAATCCCAACTCTTCTGAAATTGGTTTGTTATCTATATCAATAAGATATATTTTAGGCTCTTTATTTTCATTTTTAATTAATATATCTTGTACCCAATTGACCCAAGACGTAAAATTAGGGTCATTGCCAGAAAAACCAACTAGCATAAATTTTTCTTGTAGTAATGCGATTCTCATCAATTGAGTAAATGCCTCATGTTTTTTTGGATATTCTTCATAATCTTCTTTAGAGATAATATACTGAGTATATCTATCATTATCAAATCCATATTCTTCTTTTCTATCTTCTTTTCTAAGAGTTCCATGAACTTTTATTATTCTATTTTTATTTCCAATTGAAAGATCAGAAGAATTTAATATAGCATCTTTTTCATATTTGTAATTTATTTCTTCATTTGCCTGTTCTAATAAGGTATCATAATTTGTCGTATAAACATTATTCCAGTTTAATAAAAGTAATTCTTTATGAATTTTTAATTCTTCTTCATTACATTTATCTATTTTCTGAAATTTATTTTCTATATAAATACTAATTGCTTCTTTTCTACCTTTTAGTTTTATATATTTGGATACTATTTCTAAATAACCTTCTCTTTGAATAATTTTCTTTACTGCATTTTCTTCAAATTTTTCCTTACTAATTTCTTCTTCATTATTTTGTTTATTTCTATAATTTAAATATCTAAAATATTTTTCTTCTATTTCATCCTCATATAATTCTAAAACCATATCATACAAAAGTTCATCCCATGATGGAAATTCTTTTTTAGCATTTTTACTAAACCCAGCACCAATCATTACAGACATTTTCCCAGATATAAGTTCTTTCTTTAAATTTTCAAGTATTTCTATTTTTTCAGAGGACATTTATTTCTCCTTTTAATATAAAGAAAACAATGATTATATTTTAATACAAAAAATAAATAAATTCAAATTTGATTTATATTTTCCAGAAGGGCAGGGGTTTACATTTTTTTTAAACAAATAATAAAACAATAATCAATACATCTCTTTCCCATTAAATATTTCTTTTACTCTCGAAGCATTTATTTCTCCGACAGTTTTTGGTCTTTGTTGTTTTAATTCGGGTTTGTATTCTACTTTTATATTGTATTCTTTGCCTATTATTAAAGAAGCTTCTTTAGTGAGCAAATCATTATATTTTAATGCAGTGTCATAATACATCTGATGACAAAAATATAGTATCATTGTATTACCTTGTTCTTCAATAGAAAACACATTATTTAAAGCAGCGATTAATTGAAAATTTGTGTGAGGTATATTATTTTTTATAATTTTTAAAATTTCGCTTTTTTCAACATTCACTTTAACATTGACATTTTTTTGTGACGGTTGTTCTTGTTGAATAGGCTGAATATTTTCTTCTTCTATAATCGTTGCAGGAATTGACATCGTCATTTTTTGATTAGGATTAATTAATTGATTTCTTATTTTTTCGAGTTCGAGTAGAATTGCTTTTGGTCTAATTAATTCTTTATACTTAAGCAATTTTAAAAGACATATTTCTATTTCTGTTTGTATATCAATAGAATACCTTGTTTTTTCATAAGTACTAAAAAGTATTTCCAAAATATTCTCTAAGTCGTCATAAGAAAATGATGAAATGAGTTTATCATCATACACTTGTGAATTAAACCCAAATACTTTATTTGAAGAAAGATTTAATTTTTTTAACATTATGTTTCTAAAAAACTTTATCATTTCAGATATAATTTGCTCTGGAGAAATTCCTGTTTCTATTAAAGAAAAATATTCTTTTAATAAATCTTCTCTATCTTTGTTTACAATAGTTCTTATTAGAATAGAAATTTTTTCTTCACCAACAATTCCAAGTTTTTCTTGAATTCTTTTTAGTGTAATATTAGCATCACAAAAAGAAATAACTTGATCAAGTAAAGTATAAGAGTCCCTCATTGACCCTTTGCCTTCAGTGGCTATCCATTTTATCGCATCTTCTTCATATTTTACATTTTGTCTTTCAAGAACTTTTATTAAGGACTTCGCAATTAATTCTTGTGGAATAAGTCTTAAATTAAATTGTTGACATCTTGATCTGATCGTCGGTAAAACTTTATTTATTTCTGTTGTAGCAAAAATAAAAACAACACCTTTTGGCGGTTCTTCAATTGTTTTGAGTAATGCGTTAAATGCACTTTTTGACAACATGTGAACTTCGTCAATTATATAGACTTTATATTTAGAATTTATTGGCGGATAGAGAATTTCTTCCTGAATTACCCTAATATCATTTATACTTGTATTTGATGCTCCATCTATTTCTATAACATCAGAGTTACTTCCATTTGTTATAGAAACACAATTTTCACATTTATTACACGGGTTATCTGTCGGTCCATTTATACAATTTAATGCTTTTGCAATAATTCTTGCGGTCGATGTTTTACCACACCCACGAGGACCACTTAACAAATAAGCATTAGGAATTCTTTTGTTTTGTATAGAATTTTTTAGTGTAGTAGAAACAAATTCCTGTCCAATCACTTCATCAAATGACTGAGGTCTAAATTTAGTTGCTGTAATTTCGTATGACATTTTTATCCCTTGTTAGTATATCAAAACTTTTTAATTTATTATTATTTATTTCTAATATAAGAGAAGATGCTTGAGTTGTTTTTATTTCATTAAATTTTGTTTTTATCATAGACATCCTTTTTATATATATACGATAAAAAGTAATATTAGACAATTTGAACAATCGTTAATATAACATAATATAATTCATTTTATCATAATTTTTACAATTTTAAACAAAATAAATTGTAAAAATTATTTTCAGAAATTTTAAATAAAAAATTTAATATGATTTTGTGTAAAAGAAAAGAAAACCTCTTTAACTCCCTCTGAGCAGTTTAAGTACGATAAACCTATACCTACCGTTGCTACCTTCCGGTCCTGGCGGGATTTGGAAAGTTTTAACTACTTAATACCCAAAGATCACCGCTAAAGAGGCAAATTCGGAGAAAGAGGGATTCGAACCCTCGGTGCTAAATTAGCACAACGGATTTCGAGTCCGTCCGATTAAACCACTCTCGCATCTCTCCCCAATTGGCATTTTGAGCCTAAGAGGATTCGAACCTCCGACCCTTAGATCCGCAATCTAATGCTCTATCCAACTGAGCTATAGGCTCAGATTCTTTCGGAAAGTGGGGGATTCGAACCCCCGGTATGCGTTAACATACACACGATTTCCAATCGTGCTCCTTCAACCACTCAGACAACTTTCCTCTTTATAATAATATATAAATAAAAAAACGGAGAGGAAGGGATTCGAACCCTTGGTACCCGTTTAAGAGTACAACTCCTTAGCAGGGAGTCCGATTCGACCACTCTCGCACCTCTCCAGTCGTTATCAAAAATACGCCGAAAACCTTTTAATGAATTTGATTTTATGAATGTATAATTAAATTATTAAAATTGATTATAAAAAATCTTCGGTATATAATGTAAGTAAAACTTGTTGTATAAAAAAATCGGAGAGAGAGGGATTCGAACCCCCGGAGGTGTGACCCTCAACGGTTTTCAAGACCGCCTCCATCAACCACTCGGACATCTCTCCATTTATTTATACTGTTAATATATATGTTCTTTAAAAACTTGTCAAGAAAAAATTAACAGTTTTTTTAAAATTTTTTATTCAACTGTTACTGATTTTGCAAGATTTCTTGGTTTGTCAATATCACAGCCCAAATTTTTTGCTATATAATATGAAAGCAATTGCAATGGAATAATTGTTAATAATGATGAAAATATACTCTCTGTTTCTGGAATAACAATCACATCATCAGCAATTCCTTTTATTTTTTTTACATTCTTTTCATTACAGATTGATAAGATTATTCCTCCCCTTGCTCTTACCTCTTGCATATTGGAGAATGTTTTTTCAAATAAATGATCGTCTGGCATTATAAAAATCACTGGCGTTTTTTTATCAATTAAAGCAATTGGACCATGTTTGATTTCTCCAGCAGGAACACCCTCTGCATGTAAATAACTAATTTCTTTTAATTTTAAAGCACCTTCCAATGCGACAGGATAACTAAGTCCACGTCCTAAGAATAAAAAATTATCAAGTTTTGTATATTTTTCTGCAATATTTTCAATATATTTTGAATTGTTTAATATCTCTTGAACTTTGTTTGGAAGCATCTCTATCTCTGATACAAGCTCAATTCCTCTAAATTGTCCCAAATCTCTCATTCTACCAATAAGTGTTGCAAATAAATAAAACGCAATCAATTGGGAAGTAAAGGCTTTTGTCGAAGCAACTGCAACCTCAGGACCAGAATGTACATAAACTCCACCATTACTTTCACGAGGTATTGTACTTCCAACGACATTACATATTCCCAAAACCTTTGCTCCTTTTCGTTGAATCTCTCTCATTGCAAAAAGTGTATCAATCGTTTCTCCTGATTGGCTTACTGCAAAAGAAATAGTTCCTTTTTCTATGATTGGATTTTTATATCTAAACTCTGATGCGATCTCTACTCTTGTTGCAACGCGAGCAAGTTCTTCTATAACATAAGACCCGACAAGCCCTGCATGGTAACTTGTACCGCAAGCAATTATATTTACTCTTTCTATATTAAATAATTCTTGAGGTGTTAGATTTAGTCCACCAAGTTTTACTGTTCCAATATTTTGTATAATCCTACCAGCAAAGGCTCGTCTTATACTCTCAGGTTGTTCAAAAATTTCTTTTAACATGTAATGAGAAAAATCACCTTTGTCTAAAGCAGTCTGATCCCAATCAATTGTATTAACTTTTTTTTGAATTGATTCGAGTCTAAAATTTTTTGTTATATATTGTTTCTTTTCTATTTTTGCAATTTCATAATCTTCAAGATAAACAACTTGTTTTGTATAACCCAAAAATGCGTTGGCATCACTTGCAACAAACATTTCGTTTTCGCCTATTCCAATAATTAATGGACTTCCTTTTCTTGCAACCATTATATAGTCTGGTTCGGAAAGACAAATTGCAAGAATACCATAAGCACCTTCAAGTTGTTGAAGTGTCTTATAAAAAGTTTCTTCAAAGTTACCATTATAATTTTTTTCGAGTAAATAAGCGATGACCTCAGAATCTGTTTCACTTCTAAAAGTATAACCTTCATCAATTAATTTTTTCTTTAATTCTATATAATTTTCAATTATCCCATTATGTATTATTGATATTTTACCATTTTGACTTAAATGAGGGTGGGCATTTTTATCACTTACTCCTCCATGAGTTGCCCATCTTGTATGACCAATACCAATTTTTCCGGACAATTCTTTTGGAAGAATCGCTTCCATATTATAAATTTTACCTTCTTTTTTATATGTCAAAATTTCTTTTTCTTTTATTATAGAAATTCCAGAAGAATCATAACCTCTATATTCAAGTCTTTTCAAACCTTCTACTATAATTGGCACACAATTATTTTCACCAATATAACCAACTATTCCACACATTTATATCTCCTTGCCATAATTATCGATTTTTTTTTATTTTTATTGAATAAATTTAATTGGAATACTTTTTAATAAATACTTACCTTTTTTATCTATCTCATAAATCACAAAGTGTAGGTGAGGGGTAATTACATAACCGGTAAGACCAATTCTACCAAGTAACATTCCTTTTTTTATTAGACTATTAAGTTTTAGGTTAGAAAAGCGTTCGAGATGTCTATAACAGTAAATCCTATTTTCTTTTTCATTATAAATATACAAGTAGTTATCTTTACCTGCAAATTCTTTGTTATTCCCGCCAGTACTACTATCACTTTGTATTGCAGTAACTATACCATCTGAGACAGAGTAAACCTCTGTCCCCACTGGTACATCAAAATCAACAGCATGAGTATCATCAGCATTTGCCTCTTTAATTTTTGCGTGAGTTGCCATTTTGAATAATGGTCTAAAAAAAATATTCTCTATATTTAAAGGAAGACTATATTTTATTCCTCCACATTCAAAAGAAAAATTAATTCCAGCATTTTTTAATTTATTTACTTCTTGATCAATCAATAGAAAAAGGGCTTCTGATTTAGATAAATTTTTTGTTTGATAAGAAGCACATTTATTAGAAATATCTATTAATTTTTTAAACTCATTTTTCATATTAATTAATCTCTGGTTCAAACTCTTCAACAATTTTATTTGCAATACCTGTATAACTTTGAGGAGTTATTGCAAGTAATCTTTGTTTAGTTTCTTCCTTTATAATTAATTTTTTTGCAAGAGAATGAAAATCATCAATTGTTACTTTTTTCCCTCTTGTTATTTCTTTTAATAACTCGTAAGGTTTTTCAACGCCTTCCACTCTCAAAATATTTTGATATGCTTCTGCCATTACCTCAGGATTGTTATTTAGATAATTTAAAATTGTATCTTTATCAACTTCTATCTTAGATAATCCTTTTTGTAAAGATTGATAAGCTATGAGACTATGAGCAAAAGCAACTCCAATATTCCTTAAAACTGTACTGTCTGTCAAATCTCTTTGGAGTCTTGATATTGCAAGTTTTTGTGAAAAAAATGTAAACAAAGCATTTGCAACACCAAAATTTCCTTCTGCATTTTCAAAGTCAATTGGGTTTACTTTATGAGGCATTGCAGAAGAACCAATTTCGCCTTTGACTGGTTTTTGTTTTATCCAATTGTCTGATATATACCTCCACATATCTTGTGAAAAATCTATCAATATATTGTTAATTCTTTTAACCGAATCAAACAATCTTGCAAGACAATCATGAGGTTCTATCTGAGTTGTTACTTTATTAAATTCTAAAATTAGTGGTAATTTCTTACAGTATTTTGGAATTTGAAATTCAACCAAGTTTAATTTATTAATTAATTTTTTTGTGAACTCCTGCCAATTAATATTTGGAAAAACGACACTGTGAGCATTATAATTTCCTGTCGCTCCATTTAGTTTTGCTAGTAGTGGAATATTAAATACACATTTCATCTCTTCTTTAAGCCTATTAACAAAAACTAAAATCTCTTTACCAAAGGTCGTTGGTGTTGCAGGTTGACCATGAGTACGAGCAAGCATAGATAAATCTTTGTAATCAACACTAATTTTATACAACCTATCATAAATATCAATTATTGATGGAAAAATAATTTTATTAAACCCATCTCTAATCATGAGGGCATAAGATATATTATTAACATCCTCACTTGTTAATGCAAAATGAACTATTTCTAAAACATCAACTAAAGAAGTTTCTGTAAGTTTAAGTTTTATAAAATATTCGATTGCCTTTACATCATGATTTGTTGCAGGTATTTCTTTATAACCTTTGGTTTCAATCTTTTTTATAATTTCTGCTTCTTCATCTGCAATATTATGCAAATTTAAAAGAATATTTCTTTCGACATCAGTTATCTTTCTAATACCAATATTCTCTTCTGATAGTAATAACAAATAATTAATTTCTGTAAAAATCCTATATTGCATCAAAGCCTTTTCACTAAAAAAAGGAGACAAATTATTTGTTTTAGAAGAATATCTTCCGTCAATTGGAGAAATTGCTGTAAGCGACATTTTAACCTCTTAATTTGATTTTTTTATATTATCCCTAACAAGAAGGGTAGGGGATTATTTTTTATTTATTAAACTTTTTACCTCATTCTTTAAGAAAAAAGAATATCCAAAATTAATTTTAATTATCTTTCCTTCTTTATCTATAAATACTAGTGCTGGAATAGAAGTAATTTTAAATTTATTTGATAATTCGCCATTATGGTCAATCATTATTGGATATAAAATATTTTTTTCGTTTTTTATTTTTTCTATTTGGTTTATATTTTCGCCAGTGTTTATAGCAAAAATTTCGAGTTTGTTTTGTCTAGAATATTTTTTATACAACTCATTCAACACAGGAATTTCTTGTCTACAAGGATTACACCACGAAGCCCAAAACACAAGTAAAACTAATTTACCTTTTTGCTCTTTCATAAAATGAGTTGTATTATCCATACCTGTAAGTTGAAGGTCTTCTATATTTACCTGTTTTAATTTCTGTGAATTAATAAACTGCGGAGCTTTATTAATTAATGCGTAGATTATTAATATTGTGATTACAGCATAAAAAATTATATCTGTAACACTAATTTTCTTTTTTTTACTCTCTGAAGGCTTCTGCATGATAAATCTCCACTTCCAAATTTCCTTTTTTCCATTCATTAGGAGAAAGCCCAGCTTTAAGACAAAGATGTTCTAAAAACTCTTCTTTATTCGCCAACTCTTCCCAGACCTGAGGTAAAAAAGTTGCTGAATAAAACCCTTTTTTTATAATAACTCCATCTTCATTTGGTTTTAATTTCTCCAATAAATCTTCTGCTCCTTTATAAACTAATTCTTCTGGCACAGAAAGAATGCTTATTTCTATGTTAAGATTTTTTATCTCGTCTGATTTTACTTGCGGAAATCTTGGGTCTCCATAAGCTGCGTTATAGGCATTTTCTATAACTGTTTGATAAAGTGGAAACATAGGAAGTATATAACCAATACAACCTCTCAATCTTTTATCTTTATGCAGTGTAACAAAACCGCCTCTTTTTTCTTTTAAAATAGGATTGAGTTTATTTATATCTTCGTCTGAAAGCCATATTTTTTTTTCTTTCTTTTCTATTGTTTTTCTTGCAAGTTGCAAAAGGAAAATTCTATCATTTTCTGATATTTGGTTTACTGACATTTTAACCCTCCAAATTAATCCTCTAACATTCTTAAGTTATTATCTACAAAAATAGATATATTGTTTTCTGCTATATTTTTGCTAAGTTTACCTATTTTTCTTATACTCTCTACAATAAAAATTAATTCCATATAGAGCGGTATAAAACCTGCATTTTTTTTCATTATTTCAATAACAGTTTTTATTATGCGTTCTTTTATTTCCTTGTTTTCTGCTTCTTCATGTATTGTCTCAGTTGCAATATCAATGTTTTTTTCAACCAAAGAGATTATTGATTTTGATATTAAATTCTTTACAAATCTACCAAGTATTAATACTTCTTTTATTTCTTTTAACTCGTTATCAACATTTAGAATAGTTTTTAAATGTTTAACTATATTTAAAGAAAGAGTACCAATCCTTTTTAATAAATTTGCATTCTGAATATAAATAAATATATACTTTGCTTCGTCCTTGGACATTTTATAATTCTTAATTAAATCGAAACAAAGGTCTTCAACTATTAATTGATCATTATTAATATCTGGTTCGATATTTTCAATTAATTTTAATGAATCTACATTAAGAGTTTCGAGGCATTCTACAATCAAGTTTACACAAGTAACACTTGCCTGCCCCATTGAGAATATTATATTTTCAAG
This sequence comes from Spirochaetes bacterium GWB1_27_13, assembly GCA_001829125.1. GTDB lineage: Bacteria > Spirochaetota > GWE2-31-10 > GWE2-31-10 > MWDO01 > GWC1-27-15. The sequence goes on from MIAN01000172.1 coordinate 34,005, forward strand.
GTCGGAAAATACTTCAATTCCAATGTTTTTCTTTTTAATAGGAGTCTCCTTAAATTTAGTGTAAGTTAAACAATATATTAAATGGTTTATCTTTTATTAATAAAAACATTTTATTGTCATTATAATTCTATAACATTTTTTTATTTTTATCAAAACAAAAAATATAATTAATTTACAAATCATTTTATAAAAATGTTTCACGTGAAACATTTTTATAAAAAATATATTTTTTATATATAAATATATTTTATTAAATTAATTTGAATTTAACAAATATTTTTCTATAATATAATAAAATATTTTTTTAAAATAAAGAGGAACAATAAATGAAAAAAAATAATAATGACGAAATTGTCTTTTCTTATACAATGGGAGAACCGTTAAAAAAATTTAATGAAAATTCAAATAAAAATCCAAAATATTTATCCCCTGATGATTTTGTAAGAATAAGACTTGAAAAAAACAATAGGGGAGGAAAACTTGTTACTACTATTTTTGGTTTTAAAGAAGGCGTAGATATTGAAACTCTTTGCTCAGATTTGAAAAAAAGATGTGGCAGTGGAGGTACAGTAAAAGAAGACCATATAGAAATACAAGGAGATAAAAAAGACATTATTGAAAAATATTTAATCGAAAAAGGATTTAAGGTAAAAAAAATATAAATTATTTGTATAAAAAAAATATTTGAAAAAAGATGTCAAGTTACTTGAAATTGATGATAAATTTTATTATAATTACACTTGTTCAAATTATCATTTACAGCTTAACGGTTGCTTTTTAATTCATTTTTTAGAACAAATTTTAATTATCTATTGACCTTTTATAAGTGTTTAAGTATATTTAGTTAAAGAAAATTTAGAACGGAGTTGGAAAAAGATGTTTCAAAAATATTTAAGGCTATGTACAGAAAAAGTAATTCATGCAATAAACATTGGAACAATGGAGCTTGCAAATTTAAGACAGACTGTTTTTACACCTGAGTTTATTTTACTGGGTATTATCGAACAAGATGAATCTATTGTTTTGCAGATATTGGAAGAACTAACAAATGACCCCATAAAATTAATTGATAATATTACAGAAAAAATTTATGCAGTTCAACCAAAAAGTGAGAATTCAAAAGATACAATGAATATTACTTTGAGTCCAGATATTGAAAGGTTATTTGAAATCGCTTTGGATGAAAGCAAAAAATTTGAAGATAAATTTATATCAACAGGTACTTTATTTTTATCTTTTTTTAATCCTTCAATACAACCTGCATCTACTATTCTATATGAAATAGGATTAAAATATCATGAGTGTAGAGATATTCTTTCTAATCAAAAAAATGGAATGTCGATAGACTCAAGAGACTCTGAAAGTAGAGAAGATGTTTTAAAAATCTACGGTACAGATTTAACAGAACTTGCACAGCAGGGTAGGTTAGACCCAGTAATAGGTAGAGAAAAAGATATTGCAAGAATAATAGAAATACTTGCAAGAAGAACTAAAAATAATCCTATAATAATCGGACAACCAGGCGTTGGTAAAACTGTTTTAATAGAAGGACTTGCTCAGTTAATTATTAACTCAAGAGTACCAGAAACATTATTGAATAAAAAAATTGTTCAAATAGATATTGCACAGGTAACAGCTGGCGCAAAGTTTAAGGGTGAATTTGAAGAAAGAATGAAAGCCGTTGTTGATAGCCTAATAAATTCTCATGGTAAAATAATCGCTTTTATCGATGAAATGCAAACTTTAATTGATGCTAATGGTGGAGGTAGTATTAAAGCTGGAGACATTCTAAAACCAGCATTAACAAGAGGACAAGTTCAAATAATAGGTACAACATCAACAGAAACTTATAAAAAGACTATTGAGAAAGATAAAGCTTTATCAAGAAGATTTCAAACTGTAAAACTTGATGAGCCAAGTGTGGAAGAATCAATTGACATATTAAATGGTTTAAGTACAAAATATGAAGATCATCATAAAGTTAAATATTCTAAAGAGTCAATAGATGCAGCGGCAAGAATGTCAGCAAGATACATTAATGATAGGTACTTACCAGACAAAAGTGTTGATTTGATGGATGAGGCAGGAGCAAGAAAGCATTTGTATATAATTGCAATTCCACCAGAAATACAACAACTCGAAAAAGAAAAAGCAAATTTAAGAAGAGAACAAACAGATGCTTTTGTGAATAATAAGATTGAAGAAGTAGTTGAGTTTCAACAAAAAATAAATGAAATAGAAGCAAAACTAAAACAGATTAAAGATGAATGGATGCTAACAAGAAAAGTAGGGGACAACATAATTACAGAGGAAGACATTGCTGATGTTGTTAGCCAGATTACTGGAATCCCTGTAACAAAAATAGTTGAAACAGAATCAGAAAAACTTAAAACAATGGAAGAAAAATTACATCAGCGGATTATTGGACAAGACGAAGCTATTAAAGCAGTATCTAATTCGATTAGAAGAAATAGGGCAGGGTTAAAGGATGCAAATAGACCAATAGGATGTTTTTTATTTTTAGGTCCAACAGGTGTTGGTAAAACAGAACTTGCTAAAACACTTGCAGAATTTTTGTTTGATGATGAAAATAAAATTATTAGACTTGATATGTCTGAATATATGGAGAAGCATAGTGTCTCAAAAATGATAGGCTCGCCTCCAGGATATGTTGGTTACGATGAAGGCGGACAATTAACAGAAAGAATTAGAAGGTCTCCATATTCGATAGTGTTACTTGATGAAATAGAAAAAGCTCATGAAGATGTATTTAATATTCTATTACAGATATTTGATGAAGGAAGACTTACTGATAGTCAGGGAGTTGAAGTTAGTTTTAAAAACTGTATAATAATTGGAACTTCAAATCTTGGCTCTTCTCATATTTTTGATATTGAAAAAAGAATTGGTTTTACTCCAACACAAAAAAAAGGCGAAAACTATGAACTTATTAAAGAAAAAATTATGGAAGAAACAAAAAAATTCTTTAAGCCTGAGTTCTTAAATAGAATAGATGATATGATTGTTTTCCATCCATTACTAAAAGATCACATAATTTCTATAACAGATTTGTTATTAACAAAGTTGAAAAAGAAAATAGAATCAAATGGTTTTTTTATTAATTTTACAGATGAAAGCAAAAATAAAATTTCTGAACTCGGATTTTCTCAAGAATTTGGAGCAAGACCATTAAAGAGAGTAATAGAAAATCATGTTGAAAACCCAATAAGTCTTCAAATAATTTCTGGTACAATAAAAAAAGGTGATGCAATAATTGTTGATATTGAAGATGGCAAAATATTAGTAAAAAAGGGATAAATATTTATAAAGGATATGTCAGGTTTTAGAAATCTGACATATCTAATTTTAGGAGAAGTTATGGTAAAGGCAAAATTCTTTACTGTCATAGGAGATGTACAAGGTGTTGGATTTAGATATTTTGTTGTTGAACACGCAACAAAACTTGGACTTCGCGGATATGTAAAAAACTCTTTTATTAATGTAGAAATTTATGCCATTGGAGAAGAAGAACAAATTGAAAAATTAAAAAAACTCATTTCTAAAGGACCAAGTTTGGCAAGAGTTCATAAAGTTGAAGAACAAGACATCTCTGTATCAGCCGAATATCTTGAAAAACCTTTTACAGTTGAATATTAAATTTAGGAAAAATTACTTTGAAAAAAATCTTTATTTTATACTTTTTTGTATTTTCTTTAAATCTTGCTTTTACACAATCAGCGTTTACTTCTTTATTAGATGCTGGGGTAGAAGATTATAATAAAGGACAATATTTATTTGCAATAAATAATTTCAAAAAATTTATTCAAATTTCTGAAGACAATCAAAACAAAGCAAAGGCTTATTATTTCATAAGTCTTTCATATTACTTTTTAGAAAACTATAAAACTTCACTAAATTATTTTGATGAGCTATTAACTAAATATAGATTTTCTTCTTACACTTCTTATTCGTATTTTTGGAAAGGATTGATTTATCAAAATCTATCTCAATGGGAAAGTGCAGAAGAATTCTTTCAAAAATACACTAAATTATTACCTAATTCTGAGCTAATCGAAAGGGCTTATCTTGCACTTGCCAACTCTCAAATAGAACTCGAAAAATATGATATGGCAGAACAAAATTTAAAAATAATTGCTGATAAATATAAGAGGTCTGAAAAGTATGAAGAAGCATCCGTTCTGTATGCTTTTGTGTTGATAAAAAATAAAAAATTTAATATCGCAGAAAATTTTATAAATACTTGGATTACTAAACTTGGAAAGACAGGTGAAGGTTATACTTATAAAGATAGATTTTGGCTTTATGGTGCAGAACTTTCTATTCAAAATAAGGATATAGAAAATGCAAAAATTTTACTAAAAAAAATAGATAATTTTGCAAAGGAAAGTCCTTCCTCTGATATTGCTCTACTTCATCTTTCAAAAATAGAAAACACTCTTGGTAATAAAAAAGAAGCAAAAGAATATTTACTTAGACTTGCTAATGAATATCCTTATTCAAAATATAATATTGATATTAGTTTGTCTTTTGGTATTGAAGAATACAATAATACAAATTATTCTGATGCTCTGGTATTTTTTAAACAAAGCCTTGATATAATAGAAAAAAATCTGTTAAAACAAGATATTCAAAAACAAGAAAAAGAAAGGCTATTAGATTTAAAAAATAGTACGTTGTTTTATATTGGCGAAACTTACTATAAAATCGGAGACTTAAAACAGGCTATAAATAATTACATTAGAGCAAACGAAAATAATAGAGTATATACAAACGAATCAATTTTAAAATTACTTGAAATTTACATTGAAACAAAAGAAACTAATAAGGCATTTGATTTAGTTTCTAAGTCTATAGATTTGTTTAAATCTGACGTTGCCAATAAAGATAAATTTTTTATTCTAAAATCAAAGGCTGAATATTTGTCGTCACAGTATTCTAACTCACTAAAAACTCTTGAAGATATTATTAATAAAGAAAAGTACAACAGTTTAATCACAAGCATAAAAGTTAATAATTATATAAAACTATCCAAAATTAAAGATGCTATTTCTTCTATTAAAGATACTTTTAATTTTATTGCTTTTGATAAAAAACCGCATCTCGCACTTGACTTAATGAACCTATATTTTAATGTGGAAGACTATAATAATGTTGTAGAAACTCATCCTCTAATTTCTACTTATTCTAAAAATTTGGCTGATACTGAACAACTTGCTTTAAAGATAAAATCTGATTATATCGCAGGCATTAGTTATATGCAGCTAAGAGAATACGATAAAGGAATTTTACTTTTAAAAACTTTACAGTCATATCCAGAAACAAAAAACCTTGAAAAAGCAATTTTACAACTTGTCTACAAATCTTTTTATTATATAGGATGGATGTATTACAAACAATCAAATTATATAGATGCCTCAAAAAATTTTGGTGCTGCAAGTCTTTTAGATATTGAAGACAATTTAAAAAAAGATTCTTATTATATGGAAGCTTTTAGTTTTTACTCAAAAAAAGATTATCAAAATGCAAGTCTTAAATTTGAGTCTATTTATAAAAAATATTATCCAGACGAACTTGGTAGTAAATCATATTATCAAATGGGAAAGTGTTTTGAAAACCTTGGCAGCAAAGAAAAAGCGATAACTGTTTATAAAAAAATATTTGAAGAATTTGTTAATTCGAATTATAAAGATGATGCTTTATTTGAATTAATAAAAGATTTACTTGATAAAAAAAAGTTAGAAGAGGCTAACTCTTTGATTAGAATTTTTACTGATAATTACTCAAAAAATTCTTTACTCTACAAAAATATTTTAATTATGCAAGCAGAAACGTTTATTGTAATGGAAAGATATTCTGAAGCATTATCCACTTACAATTTTTATCTAAAAAAATTTAAAGACGAAAAAGATAATGATGTTGTTTTTTATTGGGCTGGATATTCTGCAAGTAAAATAAAAGACTTTGATTTAGCAAAAGAGTTTTTAGAAAATTTACTTAGCAATTATTCTTCTTCGAGTTTTTATAAAGATAGTTTGAATATTTTAAAAAATATTTATTTTGAAGAAAAAAATTATGAAAAAGAAAAATATTATTTAATTAAACTTATTGATGCTGATAAAAATTCTACACAAATTAATCAGTATAACAAAAGACTAAAAGAAATAGATTTAGTAAAAAATGGTATTAGTGAAGAAGAGGCAAATTTAATCATTGAAGTTGAAAAAGGAAATATTTTGGCAAAATTTGAACTTGGGATTCTTTATTACAAAAAAAATAGAATTAAGGCTTTGGAAATTTTAAAAGATTTGTCTGAGACAAACAATGAAGATATCGGAGGAAAATCAAGTAATCTACTTGGCGATAATGAACTTGAGTTAAATAAATATCAAGATGCTTCAAAATTTTATCTAAAAACAACTTCTTATAAGGCGAATAATGATACAATTGCAGAAGCATTATATAAAGCATCACTTTGTTATTATAAAATTGATAAACAAAATTTAGCAAAAAAAATTATAGAAAGATTAAAAACTAATTTTTCTGATTCTATATGGACAAGCAAGGCAAAAGAATTGGAAAAAAGATTTGAATAATTATGTTATAGCGTCTGAAAGTCGTTGATTAAATATTTGCTCTGTCCCCAAAATATGAATG
>MIAN01000173.1 GCA_001829125.1 Spirochaetes bacterium GWB1_27_13
AGTTTTTCTATATTTTTACTAAATTCTGGATATTTTTCTATTAAATAATCCCCTTGTGTCTCTAAGGCTGCAACTAAATCTAAAGCATCTGCTAAAAGTTTTTTTAGATCATTTGTTGTTCCTGGGCTTGTTTCAACTGGATAACCCATTTTCTTTATGTCGTCTACAATCGAATATCCTAGCGGTGCTCCAATTTTTTTTGATAAATTTTTTATTTGCTTACCATCCCAAGTTATGTTTGATTTTTTTAATTTATAATAACAATAATTTGTTGTTCCATATCGTCTTGTTTCATCAATCACTCCATTTTTTTGTGGAAAAGCACCAAATGCTTCTCTTTCTTTTTTATAACTTGCAGTAAATAATCCATCCGCCTCACCATCTTTGAGCATTATCTCAAGGCATCTTTTCCATGGAAACCTTTTAAATGTTATTTTAACATCCAATTTTTTTTCGAGAAGCTTCATACATTCAACGGCAGCACCAGGCTTGTCCCAATTAATATCCTCGCTATTACCAACACTATCAGGAAAAAATTCTTTATCTTCATAAACAAAAAGCAAATTAGTTGTTTGGGCATTTAAGAAAAAAGAAAATAATAAAATTTCAATTATTAAAAAAGTTATTTTTTTCATATTAAATACCTCTCTATTTATATTATATTAACAATTGTTCAAGTTGTCAATATACCCCTTAAACGCTTACATATATTAATTCATTTGTATAAAATAAATTACAAATAATATCGATTTTATTATTTATTAACATGAATTTCGATTTAATAAAATAAATCTCAGATAAACCATGAAATACACGAAAAAATTGCGATAAGAAAAAGAATTCTCATTAAAAAAACATCTTTTTTATTGAAATAATATTTAATTCTTGGTGCCTTTTGTGGTAAATCTTGACTTTTAAATCACAATTTTTCAATAAAGGAATGTTTTTTATAGATAACTCCTATAAATTTATTGATCTAAAATAAGTCAAGAAGTTTACACAAACTTATAAAAAAAATTAACTATATATTGACATATTTAATGAAAGTATATATAGTTTTAAAAAATATTTTTTTAAACAAAGGGGTATAAGATGAAAAAATTTTTCCTTATTATAGCATCTTTTTTACTTATTTTTACTTTTGGTTGTAAAAAACAATCAAATCAAACAATTAAGATTGGTTTTGTTGGTCCTCTAACAGGAGATGCCGCAAATTATGGTAAACTTATGACTCAAGCAGTCAAAATCGCTATCGAAGAAAAAAATGAAAAGGGCGGAATTGACGGTAAAATGATTGAGTTTATAGCAGAAGACGATGAAGGTAAAGTTGACAAAGCAAATACGAGTATTGAAAAACTTGCGGGTGTTGATAAAGTTTGGGGAATTGTGGGTGCTGTTTTTAGTAGTTGTTCTTTGGCAATTGCACCAAAAGCAGAAGCAGAAAAAATTGTTATGATTTCTCCTTCTTCAACAAATAAAATGATAACTGCAAATAATGAATTTATTTTTAGAGATGTTTTAAGTGACGAATTACAAGCAAAAGTTTTTGGTCAATATGTTTATGAAAAAATGGGCATCAAAAAAGTTGCGATACTTTTTTTAAAAAATGATTATAGTCAAGGACTCGCAGAAGATTTTAAAACACAATTTCAATCAAATGGTGGAACTATTACTGCAATGGAATCAGGCTTGCAAGGCGACAAAGATTTTAAAACACAACTAACAAAAATTAAAGGAACAAACCCAGATGCCTTATTTTTGCCTAATTATGTAGCAGAAATTGCTCAAATTTTAGAACAAGCAAACCAACTTGGATTAAAAGTTAAAATTTTAAGTACAGACGGCTTTTCTAACCCAGAAATTTTTGAATTGGCAGGAGATTTAACAAATGGCGTTATTTTTTCTAACTCTGCTGATGAAAGCGGAATTGGTGTAAGTGACTTAAGAAAATCTTTTGAAGAAAAATATCAAAAAAAATGGGGTGAAAAACCAGACTCATTTAGCTTAAACTCTTATGATGGTGCAAAAATTATTATTAATGCTATTGAAATGGCTTATAAAGATGCAAGCGATGCTGATAAACAAACTCTAAATATCAGTAGAGATAAAATTAGAGAATATGTTGCTTACACAGAAAATTATAATGGTGTTTCTGGAATCATTACATTCTTACCAAGTGGTGATGCTATAAAAAATGTTGGTATTTTTGAAGCTGATTCAAAAACAAAATTATATAAACAAACTGGAATTTACAAACTTGATGAAAATGGTAAATTAATAGAAGTAAAATAAATTTTTTGATAGTTCGTAGCATTTTTTTGCTACGAACTATTTTAATTTGAGGTATTTATGAAAAAATATTTAATTATAATATTTATTTTTGTTTGTTTTTTTGCTTTTTCGCAAGAAAAGATAATACTTGATACAATTACAACCAAATCAAAAGGTAGTGTTTTTAAGATACATTTAAAAGGAAGTAAAAAAAGATCATACAAAGCTATAGTTTTTGAAACAAAGAATAATAGCATAAAAATTAGTAAAATTAAATTAGTATTTGAAGATGGCGAAAAATCTTACCAAGATATTGAAATTTCTGCTGAAAAAAACAATAAATTGCTAAAAATAGACAAAAAAGGCAATGATATTCTTGAAAAAATAACAATATACATACGTTCTTATGAAGATGTTACTGATATGACAGAATTAAATATCTACGGAATTGTTAAATAAAATTTTTAGAAATCAAAATATTCTTAATTTCTATTAATTTTTAAATCACAAGATCAAAACTAAACTATATATAAATTTACAAATTTATCTACAATTATAAAAAAGTTGTATATTTTACAAAAAATATGTAATTTTTTTTGACACCTCAATAAAAATGTTATTAAATATTAATACGAATGTCGAATTATTGTTTAATCGCAGAATTTATATAGAAACAATGACTATACCCGTTTTCATAAAGGAAAAAGATAAAATTTCTCTATGATTTTGCGAAACTCTGTGGGTAAAAAAACTACTTAAAACTTTAATTTGAAATTTGGATTATCACACAATTTATTACTAAAGGATTTTAGATGAAACAAAAAATTTTATTTATTTTTTATTTAATGTTGTTTTTTATTCTAAATGTGTATTCTCAAGAGATAAAAGACAAAAGCACTGTTATTTTAAAGGATGGTAGAGAATACAAAGGAAATCTAATAAAAATCGACGAACAGGATGTAATATTTGAAATTGATGGAAAAATTAACAATTTCAAAAAAATAGATGTGTCAAAAATAAATTTAGCCCAGAAAAGGCTATACGAAGATAAAGAAAATATTTCTCAAATTGCTGACCCAGAGATTAAATGGGTGTGGGAAGATTCTAAAAAATGGGAAATTAACCAAAATCAGAATATAATAATATTACTTGATAAACTTACTTATAATTTTAATGAAAACAATCAATTAGTAATAAGAATAAAAAAAGGGATTAAAATTTTAAACGAAGACGGTAAAGAGTTATCAAAACAATACTTTTATTATTTAAAAAATTATTATTCTGCAAAACTCCTTTATGGGATTACAATAATGAATGACGGAGCGATTTCTTATGTCGATGAAGAAGCTATAAATGACGAGCCAATAAATGGAAATTTTCCACAATATGACAATTTACAAAGGATAAAATTTGGACTAAAGAATATTGATGTTGGCTCTGTTTTTGTTTGGGAAGCAGAAGTTAAAGGAAGTTTTTCTGATTTGGAAAATCCTTTTTTTACACAAAGAAATTTAATTTCTGAGTTTCCTATCGAAAAAAGGATCGTACAATTTATAACACCTGAAAATGTGAATTTAAATTTTTATTATAAAGATGGAATATTACCTTACAAAGAGAGCCAAATAAGACAATTTAAACTTGGTACAAAAAAATTCTATATAATGGAAGAAAATAATATTGGTGAGTTTATAAATGATGAGCTACAAAGTCCAGCATCTGATCTTATCTATCCGTTTTTTTATGCAACAGTTAATACAAACTGGCAAACTATTTCAACAAATTACTTTAACGAATTTTTTAAAGCCCCACCATCAAATTTTATGAAAGAATTTGCAATGTCTATTGTTAAAGATGAAACTAATGATTTAAAAAAGATTAATCTTTTATACGAATATGTTAATAGGTCTATAAAACTTGTAGATATTGAAATGTCAAATTCTAAATATATTCCATCAGAAGATGATAAAATTTTGAAAAGCAACAACTTAAATGTCCTCGATAAATCTTATCTTTTTATTAGACTTCTTAATTCTATTGGTATAGATGGAAAAATGTTTTTTTATAGAAATAATGGAGCAGGCAAGTTAATCGATGAGGTTGCTTCATTAAAACAATTTGATTCTACTATATGTATGGTAGAAATTGATGGTAAAAAAACTTTGGTTTCTTTTGAGAATGAAAATTTTGCATTAGGTCAAACTAATTTTAATGCAAGTGAGGCAAGTTGCCTTCAGGTTACAAAACCATATTCTACGAAAGAGGTGTTGCCAAAAATAAATCCAGATGACAACAAAACAGAAGTTATCTATGAATGCGAATTAACAGCAGATAATACACTAATTGTTAAATCAACTATGACTATTTATGGAAAATTGCAGGCTGAATACAGAACAAAAAGATTCTTATCAAAAGAAGAATTAGATAAATGGGCAAAAGAAGGAGCATCTAGATTTGGCAATGATTATACTTTAGAAAGTTATAATTTTGTTAATAATCTTTCTGATTTTGACAAACCAGTAATTTATGAAGAAAAAATTAAAGTTACTAATTATTCTTTTTCATATAAAAGAGGCTTAAAACTTTTTAAATTACCTGCATTTTTTTACAATTCAAAATCAGTAAGTAAACAAAAGCGTATTTTTCCTTTTGATTTTTATAATACGAATGTTGATAATTATAAGTTTAGCATAAAACTACCAGAAACTTACCAAGTAATTTTTACCCCACAGCCAATTAATTATACTTATGATGATTTTTCTTTTACAGGAGAATACAAAATTGAAGACGGAAAAATTTTATTTGAAGCAAAAAATGTTGTTTCAAAGCGGATTATTCCACAAGATAAATACGAGACATTAAAGTTATGGATGGAAGAAAAAACAAAATTTAGCAGTGAATGGATAATGATAGGAGAAAAATGATGAAAATTAGATATTTAGTTTTTTTACTTTTTATTTGTCTTTTAAATGTTTATCCTTATGACAGCATTATAAAATGGGATAAGAATGTTATAAATGGAGATAATATTAAATTTGACGGTAAATCTTTCTATTTTACAGAAAAAGATAAGATAAATAAAGAAAATATTTCTTATATAAGCCTCAATCTTACAGAATCAACTAATGAGGCAAAAAATGATTTAAAACTTGATCAAGTGAATCCTGAAGAATTACTCAAAAGAGCGGATATTCTACAAAAAAAATACCAAGATTCATCAATTTTAGTTTTACTTGATGAAGGAATCCAAAGATTAAATAAAGATGGGAGTCAATATTCGCGTTCTCGTTACACAATTAAGATTATGAATGAGAAAGAACTCCAAAAATCAGTTTTATCATTCTACTACTCCGAATCTGAGCAAAAAACTAAAATTTTGATGGCTCGCTCAATATCACCCGACGGAAAAGTTAGTTACTTAAAAGATACTGATATTGTTTATACGAGTCCAAAACAAGACCTATCGTTTTTTAGTGGTAGAAAAGACCAAAAAATCATTAAAGCGATAATACCAGATGTAAAGGTCGGCTCGATCATCGATTACGAGTGGGAGACTGAAGAACCTGCACCCGAAGACCCAAACCAGTTTTATACTCGTTGGTATTTTGGTGGGGACAAGCCTGTTTATCAATCAAAAATAAAATTTATTATACCAGAAGATAAAGCGTTTTATTATGTTACCAAAAATTTTGGCGATGAGGCTACTCCTACTGTAACAACCGAGGATGGTTATAAAGTCTATTCTTTTATACGTGGAGAATGTCCTCCTTTTGTAGAAGAAAAACAAAGTCCACCAAGCGAAGAGTTTATTCCTTATATTGTTGGTAGTACTTTTAAAGAACAAACTTATTTATCAAACTGGCTTTCTAAATTTATAAAAGAAAGACTTGTTTATGATGATGATATGAAAAAAACAATTGATCAAATCATTGCAGAAAACAACGCAAAAACTGATGACGAGAAGATCGCTGCTATTTATAGGTATGTTCAGACTAATATTAGGTATTTATCAATTAAAACAAGCCTTTCTTCTGGATTTTCGGGTCACCCAGCAAAAGAAACATTCCAAAAAAAATATGGAGACTGCATTGATAAATCAATTTTATTTAGCACATTGTTAAATATTGTTGGCATTGAGTCATATCCTGTTATTGTTATGACAAATAGTGAAGCTCAACCATTGTACGGCGAACTTGGGATTGTGTCTGGAAATCATGCGATAAACGAAATACATCTTGGTGATAAAATATTCTACCTTGACTCAACAAGTACCACTTATAAATATCCATATTTTAGATCAGATGATCACAATATAAAAGTATGGAATCCTATTTTAGATAAAATTGGTTTTATAAATCCTCCGTCCCCAGAGTCAATAACTCAAACTTTTAATACTTATATTGACCTAAATAATGATGGAAGTGGTTCTTTTAAAAAAGAAAATTTTTATACTTGGGATTGGGATGCAGGGCTTAGAGAATACATGATGTCTTTACAAGAAGTTGAAAAAGAAGCGTTATTTAGAAATATTGCAAATGGGGATTTTCCTGGAAGTATTTTAGAAACTTATAAGCACTCTGATCCTTTTGAGTACTCTAAAGATTTTAGTTTATCATACTCTTATCAAGCAAAAAATATTGCGAAAAAAACAGGTGATTTTTTTATTTTTAGCCTACCTGTTAAATTTGACTTTAATATAGTATCAACAGAAGATCGAAAATACCCAATTTTATATGAAACAACTTATGGTGAAAAAGACAAAATTGAAATAAAAATGCCAGATGACTTTACAACAAAAGGACTTCCTGAAAATATAACGATTAAAAATAAACATTTTGAGTATACAGGTAAGTATGATTTTATAGAAGGAAAATTAGTTTTTAAAAGTGAGTTTAAACGATATTCTGTTAGAATACCAGCAGAAGATTATAAAGACTTTAGAAAAGATATGTTAAAAATAAATTATTTCATTAAAACGCCTTTGATTTTGGAGGAGAAAGGTAAGTAAATATCCAAATATCAAATTAAAATTTTTAGAGATATTACTAGAGAATTATACTGAATATCACGGAAAGAAAAGACCTTTCATGTTTCAAAAACCTGAAAGGTCTAAAAATCCTCTCCTAATTCTGTGTTTTTTCTTTCGCTAAATATTAAATCAAAATTTGGATTATCAAAAATCCTTTAATTTTTTTAAAAACTATTGGCGTTTTCTAATAAGTTATTCCAGCCATTTTTTCTTGAGACTTTCGATTTTACCTTCTTTTATCAATTCTTGTAATGCCTTATTAATTTTATTTAATAACTCTGTATTTCCTTTTTTAACAGCTATGGCTACTGGGCTACCTGGGTCAGGGTCTTGCAAAAACCTAACTTTTATCCCCATTTTCTTAGCCAAATAAAGACCAACTGCTTTAGGTGCAATAACGCCAACAACTTCGCCTGTTTTTAATAATTTAAAAGAATCTTCTTTACTTTGAGTTTGTTTTATCCTAATTTTATCTTTTAATCCTTCTGCTTCTAATTTTCTTTCTACAAATGATTGTCTATCACCAGTTATAACAAGACCAGCCAAATCTTTTACTTCTTTTATACTTGTATTTGTTTCCAAGATAAATAACGCTATATTTCTCTCGTAATAAGAAATTGTAAAATCAAAATGCTCTTTTCTAACATCACTGACTTCCATTCCTCCAATACAGTCAATTTTATCTGAAAATCTAAGAATTGCTACTACATCATCCCATGATTGTTGTTGAAAAACTACCTTTTTTTTAAGTTTATCAAAAATAAGTCGTACGACATCTGCATCTATACCACTTGTCTCACCTTTTTCATTAACATATTGGTAAGGTGGATAACCTGTAGCAAGGCCACATAGATATGTGTCTTTTTCTAAGCTAAAAATATTTAAAGAAACAAATAACAAAAATATAACAATCAAAAATATATTTATTTTATTTTTGTTCATTAAAAGCCTCCTTCACCGTTAGTATATATAAATTATAATTACATATAAAATTAATGTCAATAGTTAATATATTTATAAATTCTATAATTATTGTAAAAATAACAAAATGATAGTATAATTAATATAATGAGAAATTTCTTAATTTATTTAAGGAGGGCTTATGGTCAGGATTAGATATTCTATTTTTTTTAAATTTATTACTGCTTTGATTTCTGGCATTTTTTTATTAATGTTTTTATTTTCTATTTATATGTACACCACAGAAAAAAATAAATTATTAGATTCAATGAAAAATGAAATCACTGTATTATTAGACAGAATGGTAAATAATATTTATATTCCTTTATGGCATTATGATGAGAAGGTAATAAAAGAGATTATTAATTATGAAGCTAAAAATATTAATATTACTCTAATGTTAATATATGAGGGTAATGATAAGTTTTTTAGTGGCATATATAAAGATGAAAAATTAAATTTGCATGAAATAACATCTCTTGATTCATTAGCTGAGATTGATCAAATGGTATTAAAAAGCGATAAAATAAGCAAAAAAATTCAAAAAGGAAATAATATAACAATTGGAAGAATCGATCTATTTTATACAGAAAAACATATAAATCAACGATTATCAAGTTTAATAAAAAAAATTATTTTTCAAACTCTAATAATTAGTTTTTTTACTATATTGATAGGGTATATTGTTTTAAAGAATATAATTATTCATCCAATTCACATTATGATAAATGCTATGAAAGAAATAGAAAATGATAACTTAGATACACAAATAAGAATTTATACAAAAGATGAATTTGGAATATTAGCACATACATTTAATAATATGACAGAACAGCTTAAATTAAGTAGAAAAAATTTAGTGGAACAAGAACGAATAAAAAATCAACTTGAAATTGCAGAAAAAATACAAACATCTTTATTACCAGTAATTCCAAAAAATGATGAACTCGAAATTTCTGCTCTTATGAAGCCAGCTGATGAAGTTGGAGGCGATTATTATGATGTTTCTTATGATACTGATGGGTATTTGTGGTTTGCAATAGGTGATGTTTCAGAACATGGGCTTACACCTGGATTAATTATGATGATGGCAGAAACTTCTTTTATAAGTAATCTTGAAAGAAATCCACATAAGAACCCAAGAGATGTAATTATCTCGGTTAATAAAATACTCACAGAAAATGTTAGAGAAAGACTAAAAGAATCTCATTTTATGACTATGATGTTTTTAAAATATTTGGGTAAAGGGAATTTTATTTATGCTGGGTCTCATCTTGATATTATTATATATAGGTCTAAAGAAAAAAAATGTCAATTGTTAAAAACAAATGGAATGTACTTATCTATTAGACCTGACATTTCTAATTTTACCAATGATTATTTTTTCAATATAGATGTTGGAGATTGTATCTTTTTATATACAGATGGTATAATAGAATCTTCTTATAATGGAGACTCAACAAAATTATTTGGGATAGATAATTTGTGTAGAATAATCAATGATAATATAGAAAATACTACAATAGAAGCATTAAAAAATATAATCTTAAAAGAAGCATTGGAATGGTGTAATTATAAACAAAGTGATGATATGACTATAATTATTTTAAAAAGAATTGTTTAGTATTTGTTTACTCACTAAGTCAATTTAAAGATAAAAATAAAATATCTATTGACAGAGTTATTTTTTACTACTATACTTTTTTGTACACTAAATTATATTATGAGGAATAATTTATGAATGTAAAATCTATTGTAAAAATCTTGACTCTAATTATCATTTCAAGTTTATTAACAAGTTGTTTCGTTTTGGATAAATTAAAAGCCCTTAAACTCACAGATAAGAAAATTGACCAATATATAGCCGCTTATAACAATTTGAAGAAAAAAATGCCTCAACTTCTTCAAGAAATGAACAAAAATCCACAAAATAAAGATATTGGCAAAAATCAATTTGAACAAATTAATTCTTTAATAAAAGAAACAGGAATTAAAGATTATACAGAATTTGTTTTACTAAATGCAAAAATAGGATCAATATTCTCAATAATACAAGGTGAAAAAGGAATGTCAGATTTTGAGAAACTAAAAGAAAAAGGTGATAAAATGCTTAGTGATGGAGAAAAACAACTCATGGAGCAAATAAATAACCCAGATATCCCAGAAGAAACAAAAGCTGAACTAAAAAAGGCTTTGGAAGAAATAAGGCAATCAACTAAAAATATTAGCGATACCTACGCAAATAACACTAAATGGGCTAATCTTGTTATGGATAAAGTAAAAGGAGTCTCCAATTTAATGGTTGATAAAAATGATATTGATGTCGTAAAACGAAATGAATCTAAGATTATGCAAGCATATACTGGTTTTACAAAACCTTATGATACTGGTGAATGATTTTTAGCCAGAAAATTTTTATCGCTTCTTCTATGAAAACAAATGGTTTATACTCATTGTTTCTATAAAATTTAGTTAATTAAAGGTGTTTTATGAATAAATTTTTTATTATTGCTATTATTTTTGTATTATTTTCATGTATTACCAATAATCCGAAAGAAGATGGGCTTAGAATGACTCATGTTGGTAAATGGGAAGGTAAACTCTCATCTTCTGAGAAAATTAAACTAATACTTACAAATGATGGGTTTGCAAAATTATATATTGATAATAAAATTGTTAATCCTAAAAATAATCTTTCTGGAATAGTTTATGTAATTGATTATGAGTCAACTCCAAATGTTTTAGACCTTATTTTTATGAAAGATGGTGAAGAAAGTACGGTTATTAGGATGATAGTAGAATTTATTAGTAGCGATATTTTACGAATTCAGACAGATTTTAATGAATATAAACCAAAAAACTTTGAAAAAGATAAATTATTCATATTAAAAAAGAAAAATTGAAATAATATCGCAAAAATCAGTTAATAATTGGTATATCAATAAAAATATATCTAATTGATAGATATTATTTAAATGATTTGATCAACCATCTCACAACCTCCCCTTAATCACAAAACTCTCTCCACCCCTCTTGGTGATTTCTTCAATCCCAAGCCCAGTTTCTCGTGAGATTATTTTTAGTATTTTGTAACTGCAAAATCCGCCTTGACATCTGCCCATACCAGCACGGGTAAAAAATTTAATGCCATCTATTGTTGTATGTCCCCTTTTTATCGCTTCAACTATTTCTGCTTCGGATATGTTTTCGCACCTACAAACAATGTTACCGTATTGATTATTTTTTGTCACAAGTTCGTCAACTTCATAGATAGAATAATTTCTTATTCGTGGAATGTGTTCTATATATGGGTCAAAATCTTTTTTTTCTTCAAGTGAACAATTTAACGCTTTTAGTAAATCTTTGACATACTCAGCAATAGCAGGGGATGCAGTAAGTCCTGGTGATTGAATACCAGCTACTTGTATAAAATTTTTTGCTTTTTTGGAATGTTCTATATAAAAATCATTTGTTTCTAAACTGGGTCTAATACCTGCAAACTGAGTAATTATATCTTTTTCAGATATTGCAGGGACTAATCTTTTTGCAAACTGAAAAATCGTCTCAAGTTCATCACTACTTGTGGAAAGGTCTTCTTTATCAGTAATCTCTTTGGCAGTTGGACCAACCATCATCGTCCCTTCGACAGTAGGTATTACCAAAATCCCTTTTGAGTTTTTTGCTGGTACTGGAAATATTACTTTTTGTGGGAAACCAGCTGAGTTTTTGTCAAGTAAATATTCTTCACCTTTTCTTGGAATAATATTAAAATCTTCTCCACCAAAAAGTTTGGAAATCTCATCAGCATAAACACCAGCTGCATTTATTACATATTTTGTAGTAATTTTTTCGCCATTTTGTGAATAAATTGTATGATAATCATTCTCAAAAACTGTTTTTTCTACTTTAAAATTTAAGTGTAATTTTACACCGTTTTTTTGAGCTGATTCTACCAAAGAAAAAACGAATCTATATGGCTCAATTATTCCACCAGTAGGAGCATAAAGTCCGCCAATCACATCTGAGTTTAACTTTGGCTCAAGCTCCATAATTCTATCTCGTCCGCAGATTTGTATATATGGAACTCCATTTTCGACACCTTGGGAATATAAAGTCTCGATGGTTTTTAAATCTTCTTCTTTAAAAGCAACAACTAAAATACCAACTCGTTTAAACGGGAAACCAAGTTCTGTCTGTAACCTATCAAACATCGAATTCCCCAAGACTTCGAGCCTTGACTTTAGGTATTTTTTGTTAGAATGAAACCCAGCGTGTATAATCCCTGAGTTTGCCTTTGATGTCCCAAAAGAAACATCACACTCTTTATCGAGTAAGGCAACATCGAGTTTGTAAGATGAAAGTTTTCTTGCAATACTACTGCCACTCACGCCTGCACCAATTATTGCAACATCGTATTTCATTAGTAATTCCTCTTAAATGAACAAAATTCACCACACATCGTACATTCATTTGCATTTTTGAGGTTGTATTTTTTTACTGCATCGCTAACCTTTTTTTTGTCAATAGCATATTCTGCCATCTTATCCCAATCAATATTATGTCTTGCAACTGACATCAAATAGTCAAGTTTAGGTGCATCACCTTTCCCTAACGCCAAATCAGCAGAATGAGCAGCAATTAAAGATGCGATAACCCCTTCTCTAACATCAGAAATATCTGGTAAATAAAGGTGTTCGGCTGGTGTAACATAACACAAAAAGTCAGCACCTGCAAGCCCAGCAACAGCCCCACCAATAGCACTTGTAATATGATCGTAACCCGGTGCAATATCAGTAACAAGTGGACCCAAAATATAAAATGGAGCATCCTTACAAAGACTTTTTTGTAACTTAATATTCATCTCAACATCAGAAAGTTTCACATGTCCAGGACCTTCAACCATAACTTGCACACCTCTGTCCCTTGCTCTATCAACAAGCTCCCCAAGTATAATTAATTCTGCAATTTGTGCCCTATCAGTCCCATCATTTGTAGCACCTGGTCTTAGTCCATCGCCAAGACTCAAAGTAACATCATATTCGTAAGCAATATCAAGAATTTCGTCGAACATTGTGTAAAATGGGTTTTCTTTATTGTTGTACTTAATCCACTCAGCAATTAATGAGCCACCCCTTGACACTATTCCACAAACACGAGGTGAGGCACTAAGTTTTTGCATAACCTCTCTTGTAACTCCAGAGTGAATTGTTATAAAATCAACGCCCTCTTCTGCCTGAATCTTAATTATCTCAACAACATCTTTTTCTGTAAAATCATTTATCTTTTTTTCGAGTGAAAACATCTTTGTTGCAACTTCATAAACAGGAACTGTCCCTAACATGATTTTTGACCGTTTTATGATTTCACGACGAATTTCTCTAACAAGATTAAAATCATTACAAGTTGACAAATCCATTATAGAATGAGCCCCAGCCTCAGTTGCAACCTCAAGTTTTTTTAACTCCTCATCCAAAGAGGATTTCTTTGAAGAAATACCAATATTGGCATTAACCTTTATATATGTTCCCTTACCAACTGCATAAGGAGAAAAATCGTGTTTTATATTTTTTGGAATAACAACAAGCCCTTTAGCAATGCTATCTCTAAGCTGCTCTTTTGTAAGTGGCTCTTTTTCTGCTGCCAAAACCATTTCATTAGTGATTATATTATTTTTTGCCTGTGAAAGTTGTGTCATATTTTGTCCTTTGTAATTAATTGGAAACAAGGGGTAGTTACCCCTTGTTCCATCGAGGTACTACTCAATCAGTCTTGTTTAGAATGTAATTTATACCCCAAATTTTTAAGTTTGTCAAAAAGGAAAATGGGATATTTATTACAGTTGAGAAGTTTTTTTTAAAATGGGTTTTAGATAGATTTGTTATCTTGTTGATTATTTTTTAATAGCTTTTCTAATTCACTTTCTGGTAAGCCAGTATATTTTATTATTTTATCAATAGATAAACCATCTTTAATCATATTAATAGCATCTTCAATCTTACCCTCTTGTTTTAATTTCATAGCGATTGTCATAGAATAACCTTTTCATCTTTCAAAAATAATTTTTAGTTTTGGTTTTGATTGTTCTTTAATATTTCATCTAATTCATTTTTATTTACACCAGTACATTTAGATATTATTTCTAAGGAAATCCCTTCTTTAAACATATTAATAGCAGCTTCAATCTTACCCTCTTGTTTTAATTTCATAGCAATAGTCATAGATTCATCTCCTCTTATTTTAGAATTTTTTTTTATTATTCCAACTATATTATCAACTTTTATATATGGTAGTGACCTATTAATCATTTTTCTTTTTGATTTATTAATATTTCATCTAATTTGTTTTTAGGTAAACCAGTACATTTAGATATTATTTCTAATGATACTCCTTCTTTAAAAAAATTAATAGCATCTTCAATTTTGCCTTCATCTCTTCCTTCTTGTTTTAATTTCATAGCGATTGTCATAGATTCATCTCCTCTTATTTCAGAAATATTTCTTATAATCTGAACTATATCATCAACTTTTACATTTTCTAAATTAGCGTATAAATATCTAATTATGCTTTCTAAGAATTTTAATCCTTTTTCTTCTTCATAATACAATTTAGCAATAAATAAAAATTTTTCAAGGTTTTTTTGTAATTTTTCTTCATCAAATATATTTTTCATAATTAAAATCAACACTTTTAACATTTCGTTTTTGAATATTCTTTCTTTAATCTCATTATCTGTATAATCTGATAAATCTGTTAGTAAATATTTAAAATTTGGTAAAAATTGATCTAATTGTTCATCTATTCCATTAAAATAATCACTAACCATTTTATATTCCCATTTTTCAACTCCATGATAAAATATCAGTGGAATAACTGGCATTAAATTTTGTTTTTGTTTAATGTTATAATCCCAGATTTTTATGATGTATTTCAAAAGTTGTAAAAATGGATAATCTGGTACATAACTTTTATGCTCAAATAGTATAGAAATTTTTACTTTTGTTGTTTTATATTCACAATCATAAACTAAATCCGAGTAATATTCTTTTAACTCTTCATCAATGTACGAATTATTATCAAGTTCAAGCGTTGATAAATCAAGATTTTCGACTAATTTGGGTGGAAACATCTCTCTAATAAAATCAGTTGCAATTTCTTTATCGCTAAAATTTTCTTTAAAAAATTTATCATGTGGATTTGTCACTTCCAATTTTTCTGTCCTATATTTTATTTATTATAAAAATAGAACAATAATAGAACAAAGTCAAGGGATTTGTTTGAAAATAAAAATTTATCTATAAATAAATATACCCCAATTTTTTAACTTTGTCAAAAAGGAAAGTGGGGGAATTATTCATAAAAAATTTGATTTTTATAGTAAACTAGTATAATCAATTTAATGTTTAATATATTGGAATTTTATATATCAAAAAATAGAATCTTTTTTATTCTCATATTTATCTATTATTTTATTTATTTCTTCTAAAATTTCAGCAAATTGTTTGTATTTTTTTTCGTTAACTAAATAATTAATTTGTTCTTTTAAATTATCTAATATATTTTTATTATTAGACTTAGAAACATAATTTTTTAATTTTTCTATAACATTATTATCCACTTCTTTAAATTCCTTAATTATAAGAAATAACTCAAAATCAATATATTTATTTTTACTAAAATCAAATTTTAAAATAAAATCTTTAATAATATTTTTTATTTCTTCATTAGAAATGTCATAAATATTTAGTAAAACAGATCCTGAAATTTTAATTTTTTCTTCTATATCAGAGTTATTTAATTCAAATATCAATTTATTTATTAAATCTTTGTTTGTAAAAAAACTATCATATTTTATCGCATATTGATAAATATAATAAATTCTATTTTCTGTTATAGCAAAATAATCATATCCATTATAACTTCTATAAGATAGTTTGTATATAATAGTTTCAATTATTCTATTAAGAATTTCTTTATTAATTTCTTGTTTATATAAATTGTATTGTATTCCTAAAAATTGATTAACTGATTCATAGATAGCAATAGTATTTCTTCCATTTAAAAATATTTCTAAAAATAAGTTCATAATTTTATTGAGTTGATTTGAATTTAAATTGACAAGTGATAATATAAAAATTGCATTTTCTAAATTATTATTATAATTATTAAATGGAGTTTTTAACTTGATATATAAGTCTACTAAATTTTTTAGAACTTTCTCTATCAACCATTCTTTGTCTTCATCTGAAATTTGAAATTTTCCTCTTAAAGAAGAATCACTGTGGTAACAATCTTCTAATAAAAATTCTAAATCTTTTTTGTTTAAATATTTTATACATGAAAAAAGTTCGATTTTTTTTAAAGTTCTAAAATCTTTATTAATCTGACGTGTAAGAGATATTTTTATAAAATATTCATGTATAGTTTTAAATTCTTTATAATTATCGATCATAATTTCATTTAAAATTACAAAAAATAATAAATTGTTTTGTTTTGAATATGATTCTGTAATATTACTACTATAAACCCATCCTCCATTTTCTATTATACGCTTTGAATCTTCTTTATCTTTTAATTTATCTGAAATTCTATATAAATTTCTATATAAAAAATTAAAACTTATAAAATCATAAATAGGTTCTAATGCTTTCCGAATATCTTTTGGCATTTCATCTAATCTTTCTTTAAGATCATATTTTTCAATTTCTTCATAAGAAAACGAACTTGCATAGAGAGTATCTTTTAACCTAGATAAAAGTAAATTTCTATTAAACATTGCTAAGAAAAGTTTTGGATAGTCTTTTTGTTTGAGGTATAACTCAATACTTTCTTCAATATAATTATAGGCTTTCTCATATTCTTTTAAGTTATAATATTTGTAAGCTAAATTAATTTTGTTGTTTTTTATAGGTACATTATTAAAATCAAAATTAAAATAATTTTCAATAACATCTAAATCGTCTTTTCTTTTGATAAACTGATTGAAAGGTATATACTCTTTCTTATTTTGAGATAGAACAATCCCATCAATGTTTGCTTTAGTTAATATTTCAATTATTTTTAACATCTTATCATTTTCATACTTATCTGGATATTCTGATAAAATATCAATAAATAATTCAAAAATCTCTTCTTTTTTTGAAAATTCTATAACTATTGAAAAATCATCAGTATATATAAATCTATAAATAGGTAAAATTTGTTGAATTTGTTCTAACAAAATACTATCTAAGCTATTTAATATTTGTAATTTATTATAAACATATTCTACTATACTATCTTTGTCACAAGTATTGATAAATGCTTTATCACCAGTAATTAACTTATCTAAAAATGTGGCAATTTTATTAGATTTTGTATTTAAATCTCTATATTTTTCTGATTCATCTTCCAAAAGAAGTATTTTAATACCATAATTTTCTAAATATTTTTCTTGGCTATTTTTTTTGTTTTTTTCTTTAGAAGCTGTAAGATACATTGGAGGTTTTACAGAAGAATGAAACTGTATCCATTTTATTATTTGTTTTAAATTTATATCATTATATGAATAACCTACAAATAAAACTGTATGGGTTGATAAAATACTTTTTATATAATTTTCTATTATAGGAAAATTTAAATGATAGTTTAAATAATCATCTTCTTTAAAAACTATGTTATGATTTTTTAAATCACCATGCATTTTTATCATTTTTTTTTCTATAGTTGATTTTATCAAATCTGAATCAGAACAAACTATATCATATATGTAGGCATTATTTCTAATTGTCGTTTCTAAAATATTGTCCCAATTAGTTGTAATAATACAATGTGGTTTTAATGAGAAAATTAATTTATGAACAATTGAAGGTTCAAGATTGTCAGGAAAATAACTTTTTAATTTTTCATAATAAGTATATTCTCCAAACTCCAAATAAAATAATTGTGCAATTTTTAGAAAATCATTTTCTTCTGTTATATCTAAATCTTTTTCTATTTTTTTTATTAATTCTTTCCAATCTGGAGATTTAAGAATAGCCGTTTCTGAAGTTTTTGATATTCCAGAACCAACAAAAATAGCTAATCTATTATTATTATTAGCATTGATAATATTTTTTATATGTTCATCAATAACATTCATCAAGTTTCCTTATTATTAGACAAAAAATATAATATATTATACCTCTTTATAAAAATCAGTCAATTCAAATTCTCAAAAAAATAATTTTTTACGGTATTTTCTTACAGTGTAATATAATTTTTAATTTTCAAATCAACTCTTCGCCAGCCAATTTTAAAACATAATTGCAGACACTTTTTGATATATAAATATCTGAGTTATATAATTCTATTATAAATGGTCGGATAAAGTCTATTGTTTTTTTCTCTTTTGCTTCGTATAAAACACCAAGAGTTCCAATAGTTTTTATATTATTTAATTCTGCTATTTTTCTTGCTCTTTTATCGTCTATTAAAAGATAATCAGCATGGAGTTTATTATATAGCATCATAGATTTTATTTCACCAATTTCCAAAGAGAAATCAAGAATTACTCCATAATTATCATTTAATATTACAATTTTATCTTTTAAATATTCTTCTAACTCTAGTGAATATTTTTTATTTTCTTGTGTAACTTCTTTATAGACTTCTAAAGGAATTTTTACTTCTTCATAGATTAAATCAAGTAAGTATAAGGCATCACAAGTCGCTAAAGCAATTAGTGGAGAACTATCAGCAATTAATACCATTATTTATTTCTCTCTCTAATCTTCTCAAATTCCTCAATAATCTCTTCTTCTGTGTAATCAATTACAGGGATTTGATTTATCTTACATTCTAACATAAAATCATAGATATTTATTTCTGCAAGTTCTGAGGCTTTTTCTATTGAAATTTTTTCTTGTTTATAAAGCATTAAGGCATTATTTTTTTTGATTTCTTTTTCTATATCTTTATTATTGAAATAGAGTTTATAACTATCAGGTATAGTAATTGTTAAATTCATTTTAGACCTCTATAAATAAATATACCCCAAATTTTTAAGTTTGTCAAAAAGGAAAGATTGATATTTATTATTACTAATGTAAAAAACATTCTCATACTCCAAATCTTTGTCACATTCTTGAGAAACTTAATCAAACAAATTGTAAGAAACATTCAGGCATATATTTACACGATTTAATCTGTGTTAGCCCGTGATAATCTGATAAATCTGTGTTATAAAATTTACATATTAAAAAAAATCATTGACCAATCATCTTATTTTTATTAAATTGGGTATTGCTATAATTATATTCATTTATATATTTCGATTAGATAAATTTTAAATACTATCTGGAGGTTTTGGATGAGTGAAGAGTTTATTAGAAAAGAAAAGGGTGAAATTTCTATTCATACTGAAAATATTTTACCTATAATTAAAAAATGGCTTTATTCTGATAAGGAAATTTTTATCAGAGAATTGGTT
>MIAN01000174.1 GCA_001829125.1 Spirochaetes bacterium GWB1_27_13
TTTCTGATGACACACATTTAAAATTTCAACAACAATAATTGATAATAAAATTTTTAAAAAGAAGTTGTTCTATAGTCTTAGGCTGGTAATTTTTGGTGTAAATTAACCTTGATCTAAGACTATAGTACAGTATTTTTTTATTTGCATAAAACCTAAAATTATTTAACCAATCCACTTTTTATCTAAAAATATACTCCTATCTTTATTTATATGATGCAAAATAAAGTGTGTAAATTTCAGTTATACCAACTATTAATTGATTTTAGTGATAGACTCTATTAATTTTAATAAATAATGCTTTGTAAATTCTCAGAAAGTAAAGATGTTTTATTTATTACTTTATATAATAATTCTGTTATAATTATATCCTTAGATTGTAGTATAATTAGAAAAATTTATTTAGTCAAGTTTTCTTGGGGGGCTTATAAAAAAGCCCTGCAGGTTTGGAAAGATGGCAGGGCTAAAATTCCGTAAAATTAAAAAAATGTTTATTGTTTAATAACGCTTAAACCACCAGATGTTGCGACATAGATATTAGAATCAGAATGCCCTATTTCATTAGAAACAATCACAAAATATACACGTTTAGATAAAAAAAAATTGGAAAAAATTAATTAAACTAATATTTTCTGCGGTATATCTATTCGATGCTTTTAACTATTCCCTTCTCTTAAAATCGACGAAAAGTAAGAGAAAATTTAAAATTTTAGTTTGAGAAATAAAACTTATGACACTTTTAAAATTTATCTTGATTTCTTAATAATTTTTAATTAAAATTATTTCTTTGGTTAATTTTGAGATATTAGCGTCGATATATAAAATCATAATAAGGAAATAATTATGGAAGAACGAGTTTATACACATTCTCATACTTTTACCAAAGTTGAAGAAATAATAAATGCGTTTTCTATATTTGGCAATTATCGAAGATTAGGATATAATTATATTTTTCGAGGGCATAAAGATATTAAATATCAATTAATACCTTCAGTATTAAGAAAAGAAAATCACGAATCAAATTGGCAATTATCAACATCTGGTAAACCATATGATAATCAGTCTGAGTGGGAAATGTATCAAATTGATCTTGAATACAATATTATAAAACAATTTTTTGATATAGCTGACAAATCAGGTTTATATATTCCAGAAGTAAAAAGAATAAGAGAATATATACATGATTTTTTTAATTCAGAAATTCGTTTCAAATCAGAAGAATGGCTTCCTGATGAATTTTTAGAAATTGCAGGATTAGCCCAACATTATGGGTTACCTACTAGATTATTAGATTGGACTTATGATTATAAGGTTGCCTTATACTTTTTAGCATCAGGGCTTTTTGATGACAATACTAAACAATCAGATGGTGTTTTATGGGCTTTAAATCATACTTATTTTGAATTTTTAAAACCAACCGTTAAAAAGTCTCCATTACATTTTATTAGACCTGCATATCATGGAAATCCTTTTTTATCTGCTCAAAGAGGTTTGTTTTCAATTTGGAAAATTAATAAAATAGGTGGTATTGAACTATCTAAAAATAATGACTATTACAATCTAATCGATAGACAACCACTAGATGAAAAAATTGTTAATTTTATAGATAGTATTGAAGAAGATCATCAATATCTAGAACAAGAGAAAATATTATATAAATTTACAATACCCCACAATCTTAAGCCTGATATACTATGGTATCTTTATAATGATGGATATTCTGAAGAATATTTATTTCCTGGCTATCACGGTTGTGTATTAGCAATAAAAAATAGTAGTTTATTAAAAAAATTCCAATAATTTTTAAAATATAATATATTGGTTAATAGTTGATATAAATATCTCAAGTTTTTTGTAATCTTGTAATAAGAAAATATAGTTTCATTAATTCATTTTATTACTATAAGCAATAGAAAAAATAATATTACTATCAAAAAAATTATTATTTTTTTCCCATAAAAAAACACTTGACAACTTCGATTTTATTTTATATAAAACTCCTAGTACATTTAGAGTTTTGGAAGTATTGAAGTGTTAGAAGATAATAAATTAAAAATACGGATTTTAAAGCATTCCGAAAACCTTTTCTTTAACAATGGTTTTTCGTCAATCACTATGAATCAAATCGCCTCAGACCTTGGCATAGGTAAAGCAACAATCTACAAATATTTTGATAGCAAAGAAGCTATTCTACAAGAAGTCATAGAAAGTTTTTTCAAAGAGTTAAACGAGAGTATCGAAAAAATACACCTATCAATTGACATGGATTATTTGTCCAAAGTTAGAAAACATATTTTTGTAATCGGTGAGCGGTTAATCAAGCTCCAAAAACATCAGATGCTTGACATTAAAAAGAATGCTCCAGACATTTGGCTTTTGATGGAAAATTTAAGAGAAGAGATTTTTAGGACAAAGTTTAATATTCTACTCGATGAAGGGATTACAAATGGATTTTTGCGAAGTGATATAGATAAAGAATTAATAATTTTACTAATTTATAATTCTATCCAAAAAATATCTGACCCTGATATTATTAGTAAATTACCGTATTCTTATGTGGAAGTTTTTCACACGATTATTAAGATTATTTTTGAAGGATTGTTAATTACAGAGTAAATTACCGTCCCTATCGCATTAGTTGTAGGGCATATATATATTAAAAAGGATTAGTTTTATGGAGAAAAAAGAAATTAAAAAGTCGATTGGAATTTGTCTAGGGGCTACGACATTGTCGTTAGTTGAGTTAAAAGACGAAGATAACAAAATAAACATAGAGAATGTTATCGTAAAAGAGCATGAAGGCGACCCAAAAGGAGTATTAACGAAATATTTGAATGAATATCAACTTGATAACAAATATCTTGCTATTACTGGGAGAAAATTTAGAGAATTAATTAATATTCCATCCATTACAGAGCCAGAGGCAACAGAAATTGCTTACCAATTTGTAAATGGTGACAACAAAAAACACGATGCTATTGTTAGTGCTGGTGGTGAGACTTTTATTGTTTACGAAATTGACAATAAGGGTAAAATATCTCGCGTTATGTCTGGTAATAAATGTGCATCTGGAACTGGTGAGTTTTTTATGCAACAGATCAGAAGAATGAATGTTAATATTGACGAAGCGATAAGTCTTTCAAAAACTTCGACAAATCCTCACCAACTTTCTGGTCGTTGTTCGGTTTTTTGTAAATCAGACTGTACACACGCTTTAAATAAAGGCGAGAGTATCGCAGACGTTGCAGCAGGCTTAGCTCGAATGATTGCAAAAAAAATCGAAGAACTCGTTGTAAAAATTGGCTCAAAAAATGTAATGATGATTGGTGGAACAGCACAAAACGATGTAGTTGTTAATTATGTTAAAGAAAACCTCGATATTGTTGATGTTCCAACTGAAGCTCCTTATTTTGAAGCATTGGGTGCTGCAATTTGGGCAATGCGTGTTAAACAAGATCAAATTCCTCAAAAGGGGAATTATTATAAATCTAAAAAATCATCTTTTGAATTCTTAAAACCTTTATCTGAGTTTAAACATCTCGTTGATTTTAAAGAAATGCCTTATGGTGAGCCAAAACAAGGAGATGATTGTATAATTGGGCTTGATGTAGGCTCTACAACAACAAAAGCGGTTTTATTTAGAGCAAATGATGAAAAAATTTTAAAATCAATTTACCTTAGGACTAATGGTAATCCAATCGAGGCTTCTCGTAAATGTTACCAATCAATTTTAGACCAGTTGAATGGTGTAAATGTGAATATTATTGGGCTTGGGGTAACTGGGTCTGGTAGATATATCGCTGGCTTACACGCTGATACAGATGGAATTATTAATGAAATTATTGCACATGCTAGGGCTTCTGCTCATTTTGATAGCGAAGTTGATACAATTTTTGAAATCGGTGGTCAAGATGCAAAATACACTTACTTAACAAACTCTGTTGCCTCAGACTATGCGATGAACGAGGCTTGTTCTGCTGGAACTGGTAGCTTTTTGGAAGAATCCGCTTACGAGTCACTTGGTGTAAAAATGGAAGACATCGAAAAAATTGCTTTAGCCTCAAAAAATCCACCAAATTTTTCTGATCAATGTGCTGCGTTTATCTCATCTGATATAAACACTGCTTTTCAGGAAGGTATCGAAAGAGATGATATTATTGCTGGACTTGTTTATTCTATTTGTATAAATTATGTTAATAGAGTCAAAGGCTCAAGACAGACTGGTAAAAAAGTTTTTATGCAAGGTGGAGTTTGTTACAATAAAGCAGTTCCTATTGCAATGGCTGCCCTTATTGGTAAACAAATTGTTGTTCCACCACAACCTGGACTTATGGGGTCTTATGGTGTCGCACTCGAAGTTAAAAATATGTTAAATATCGGCTTACTCGATAAAAAAACATTCAACCTAAAAGAATTGGCTGACAGAGAAGTACAATATGGTAAGTCTTTTATATGTCAGGGGTTAGCGGAAAAATGCGATAGAAAATGTGAAGTTAGTATGATCCATATAGAAGGTAAAAAAATTCCTTTTGGTGGGGCTTGTAACAAATATTATAACTTAAAACATAATATTAAACACGATATAGAAAAATTAAACCATGTTGAAACTCGAACTAAATTATTATTTGAAAAATTTGCAACTCCAAATCCAAATATCAAGCCAGACGCAAAAGTTGTTGGGTTAAATAGATCATTCCAAATAAATACACTGTATCCAATGTTTTTTAATTTCTTTAACGAACTTGGGTTAAAAGTTGTAATGCCAAATGATGCAAAACAATCTGGAATTGATAAAGGTATGACAAGTTTTTGTTTATCTGCCCAAATTTCTCTGGGAATGTTTGAAGATTTGCTTGATAAAAAACCAGATTACATATTTTTACCACAAATTATGGAAATGCACGTTTCTAAACAGGAAGAATATAGAAAAGAATATCAAACTGTTTGTATGTTCGTACAAGGTGAGCCATTCTACCAAAAAGCAACATTCTTAAAAGATATGGCTAATCCTCCAAAACTATTATCACCAGCCCTCAATTTTATGAAAGGCTTTGATTCAGAAGAAGAAAGCTTTATTAAAGTGGCAGAAGAACTTGGTTTCACCAAAGAACAAGGAAAACATGCTCATAAAGTTGCTTTTGAAAAACAAATCGCTTTTTTTGCTGCAATGAAAGAGGAAGGCAAGAAAATATTGGCAGATTTAGAAAAAAATCCAGATAAAATCGCAGTTGTATTATTTGGTCGTCCATATAATGCTTTTGCTGATGAAGCTAATAAAGGTGTTCCATTCAAATTTGCTTCCCGTGGTATTGAGTTAATTCCTTATGATTTTTTGGCTTATGAAGAAGAAGAGAATTTTAGAGGAACTTACTGGGAGATGGGGCAAAGGATTATAAAAGCAGCTCGAATTGTTGAAAGACATCCACAACTTTTTGGTACATATTTAACAAACTTTTTATGTGCATTGGATTCTATGATGGTACCGCATTTTAGGGATATTATGGAGACAAAGCCATCGCTTACAATAGAAGTTGACGGACATACAGCAGACGCAGGGGTTAATACTCGTATTGAAGCGTTTATGGATGTTGTTAAAAATTATCTCAAAATTAAAACAAATATCAAAGAAGTAAAAGAACAATTTACAATGGCAAAAACTGAAATTGACCAGACTGGTAGTGTTTGCTATATAGACTCAGAAGGTAAAAAGCATTCTTTTAAAGATAAAGGCGTTAAGGTTATTATCCCTTCAATGGGCGACTTGTTTAACCGTGGGGCATCGGCTGCCTTAAAACACATGGGGTGGAATAGTGAGGCTTTACCAGTATGTGATAGAGAAGCATTGGATTTAGGGCGATCTGTTACCACAAGTAAAGAATGTCTTCCTATTATAAATATCATTGGTGAAGTACTAAAATACTTAAAATACAGAAAAGACCCAAAAGAAAAACTTGCAGTATTCTTAGTAGCTGCTGGGGGTTGCTGTCGTGTTGGGCAATACGCAATTTTAATGCGAACAGTAATTGAAAAACTAAAGTTAAAAGATGTCGCAGTAATCACACTCGAAAATGATAGTGGTTACTCAGGGCTTGGTATTGGATTTAGACTTGATGCTGCAAAAATTATTTATGCAGCTGATATTATGGATGATATTCGTTCTGTAATAAAAGCAATGGCAGTTGATAAAGAACAAGGCTTACAAATTTTTGAAGAAGAATTTGAAAAAATTTGCAAGAGTATAGATAGAACTAACAAAACTCCATTCTACAAACAACTCGAACTTTCGTCAAAAAGGTTTTCTAAAATAAAACTTGCACGCCCTATAAGTGAGGCAAAATATGTTGGGGTCGTTGGTGAAATATTTGTTCGCCGTGATCATTTCTCACTAATGGGTATCCCTGAAAGACTTGCAAAAAATGGTTTTGTAATGCTTGATGCTCATGTCACAGAATGGACTCGTTATGTAGACTTCCTCAAAAAAATTAAAATGTTTGAGGCAAAAACAAACTTTATCGGCAATATCGAATCTTTTGTCGCAGATGTGATCCAAGACAGTATTGAACGAAAAGTTAAAAAGATTTTCGCAAAATCTGGACTTTACGAGTTTGAATTAATTGACATTAAAAAATATATGGAACATTCAACCCACATTTTCCCACTCACTCTAACTGGTGAACCAGGACTTTCTTCTGGTGCTTCAATGTACCACCTTGCAGATAAATATTGTGGGGTAATAAATGTCGGTCCATTTGGTTGTATGAATAGTAGAATGACAGAAGCCGTAACAACAGCAGAAATGAATCTCGATGGTAAAGAGCTAGCTGCAAAAAATGCTGGCTACAAAATAGACCTATCAGACATGAAAGAAAATATCGATGTCCTCCCATTCCTCAGTATCGAATGCGACGGTAACCCATTCTCACAAATCCTCGAAGCCAGATTTGAAACCTTTATGCTTCAGGCTCAAAGGTTGTACAATGAGATGAAGAAAAAATCACCTCGAAGTTAGTTAAACTTAATTAGAATTTGTGATACGCCCCCTTTTTGGAAGGGGGTGTTTTTGTTTGGGGGAAAAATTAAATATATACTTAAACGCTTTTAAATGGTCAATATCTAATAAGAGTTGATATTACCCACAATTTGTTTCTTAAAAACGAATTATAGTAATACTGCGTTTAAGGTATATATTGACAATTTGAACAATTCTCAATATAAAAGGCTATTCAAATCGTCGCTTTTGTGAGAAATTTTATTTTAGAATTTGTTAAAAATAATAGATTATTTATGATTAATAGTTGATTTTTTGATTTATTAGATTAAAATATTAATTAAATTAAAAATGAATCTATATAAAGGGGCTTATAATGATAAAAGATATTATAGAACTTCTTGAAAAACTTGCTAAAATAATTGGAATACCAGATTGGTTAGTAAATACAATAGTTTTTAGCCTTATTGTAATCTTTTTGATTGGAATTGCTATATTTATAGTTAAATCTATATGGAATGGTATAAAATCATTTGTTTTATGGAAGAACCAAAAGAAATTAAATAAAGATTTACATCCATATTTTACTGGTGGAGAAATTTATAGAGCCACAAAGTATTATATTCCTACAAGATTTCAGAAGACTTTACCTTATTTAGATGATAAACAAAAAGAAAATACCAAAAGTTGTTTAATTCAATTTTTTTTAAAGCAAATTTTTGAATCAATAAAAAATGATGATAAATATTTTATTATATTAGCAGATACAGGGATGGGTAAAACTACTTTTTTAATAAATCTATACATTACTTACAAAAACAAAATAAGATTTTTCACTTCACCTCGTTATGAAATCAAAATGTTTCCATTAGGTTATCCAGATATTATAAATGAAATAGAAAAAATCGAAAATAAAGAAAATACAATTTTACTTTTAGACGCATTTGATGAAGATATTAAAGCAATAGAAAACCATAAGGCAAGAATGAAAGAGATTCTCAAAGTAGTTGAAAAATTTAGAGATATAGTTATAACTTGTAGAACTCAATTTTTCCCATCTGAAGAAGAAGAGCCTTACAATACTGGTTATTATTCTTTTGGGGATAAGGGAGAATATAAATTTCAAAAATTATATCTATCTGTTTTTAGCGATAATGATGTAAAAAAATATCTAAAAAAATTATTTTTTATTTTCAAAAATCGCAATATTGCAAAGAAAATAGTAAAAAAAATACCAAATTTGACTATCAGACCAATGTTATTGAGTCATATTGAAGACTTAATTAAATCTAATAGAACTTATGAATATTCATTTCAAATATATGAAGAATTAATAAAAAAATGGATAGAAAGAGAATCCTCAAAACTCGTCATTAAAGATGAACATGGTAGTGAAGAAAATTATAGAGTTCAACTTATGAATTTTTCTTTAGAATTAGCAATTGACCTTTATAAAAATAGAGAAAAACGAAAAGGCTACTTTATAACTAAAGATGATAAATATGGAGTAGATATTGCTTTAAAATTATCTAAAATAGTTGGAGATGATAACTGTCTTACTGAAACAGATATAAGAAGTAAGTCTTTACTCAATAGAGGTGCAGATGGAAAATATAAATTTTCACATAAATCTATTATGGAATATTTTCTTGCAAAAAAAATGATTGAAGACTCACAATTTTATATACAATTTGATTTTTATGGTATGGATGCAGCAAAACAATTTTTTATTGAAATGGTTGTTGAGAAATTAAAAGAAATGGATGGCATATTTTATCTATTTGATGGCAATATCAGACGAGAGTTTCTTGATAACTTAAGTCCTAAAAATTATTTAGAGATTATAGAAATAGAAATTACAGGAATAAGAAATATTAATCTTCTCTATTTATCTTATTTGCCTAAAGTTCAAAAACTAATATTATTTGATAAAAAAAAATATAATATTTTATACAGTTTATATATTTTATTTTTATTTGAAAATCAACAATTGCAAGATAGGATTAAAGAAGCTGAACGACGATACTGGTTTTTTATGTTTAGACGAATGAATGGACCACGAATAATGGGAACAGATGTTCAAGATCTATGGGTTCAAAGGGAATCTCTTAAACAAATTCAACTACGAGAAGTATCAAAACTACAAAAATTTCGAGTACAGATTCAACTACAAGAACTACTTAATCAACTTGAATGGTTTGAATTACAAGAATTGCGAGAACGGATTCTACAACATGAACCTCTTAAACTGCTTGAAGAAATTGATTGGCTTGAATTTCAAGAACTGCTTGATCAACTTAAGCAATTTGGATGGCTTGAACTGCAAGAGATGCTTAACCAAAAAGATCAAAAAATCATCACTCAACTAACTCAAGCAAATGATTTTTTACTCCAAGTAAAAGAATTAAAAAAGCATTTACCTGTGGATTGTAAACTTATATATTGACAAAAACCAATTGATTTTTACTCAATTTAGTTGTAAATTAGATATAAAGAAAAATAAAATTATGAGGTAATTATGGCTATGACACAATTAAAAATTGAAATTCCTGAAAGTATAATAATAGCGTTAAATGAAAGTGAAAATGAATTTTTAAAAAAGATGAAAATATATTCAGCTATGGAATATTTTAAAGAAAATAAATTATCTTTGGGAAAAGCGGCAGAACTTGCAGGAATGAAAAAAATAGATTTTATGATGTTTTTGGGTGAGCATAATATACCTGTAATAAACTATTCTACCGAAGATTTTGAGAAAGAATTAGAGGTATTGCAAAAAATATGATAATTGTAGCTGATTCCTCACCATTAATATCATTAGCAATAATAGATAAATTAGATTTGATAGTAGAAATATTTGGAGATGTTATTATCCCTATTGCAGTATATGAAGAAATAACAGAAGAAGGTAAGATAAAAAGTGAAGAATTAAAAGAATATTTTTGCAAAAAAACATGTGAAGTAAATAATGAAATAGGAATTAGAATACTAAATACTGAGATAGATTTAGGAGAATCAGAGGCTATTATTTTAGCTTTGGAAAGAAATATTAATATAATACTAATGGATGATTTAAAAGGAAGAAAATATGCTGAAATAGCAGGATTAACGCCAATAGGAAGTATAGGCGTTATAACTAAAGCTAAAGAAAAAGGACTAATAAATCAGGTTAAGCCATATCTTGACAAATTAAGAGAAAATAAAATTAGAATCAGCGATGATTTATACAAAAAAATACTTGAAAAATCGAATGAACTATAAAATTTTTATTCAAAGAATTAAAAAAGCATTTGCCTGCGGATTGTAAAGTTATATATTAACAAAAATCAATTGATTATTCCACAATTTAGTTGTAAATTATCTAAGTGGTAGTAAAAAATTATATGGTATTAGAAAAGTGAGGATAAAATGTATAGGGTAGCAACGGCAACATATCATAATAATACATTAAACCTTGACGAAAGTTTTAATTTTTGTGAAGGTAAAAAATTAAAGATAATAATTATAGATGAAGATGATAGAAAGAAGGAAAATTTCTTTGATTTTGTTAAAAAAAATAAAATAAACATTCCTAAAGATTATAAATTTAATCGAGAGGAGTTATATGACAGATAAAGTCTTCATTGATTCAAACTTATGGATTTACCTTTATGAGAATAAAGAAGATAGAAAACAAGAAAAAATTGAAGAATTAATAAACAATAATTTTAATAATATAGTAATTAGTACTCAAGTATTAAATGAAATATACAATATTTTAAATAAAAAAATTAGACTCGAACATTCTCAAATAAAAGAAATAATTGTAGAAACTATAACTAATTTTAGTGTTGCAGAAATAGGAGTTTTAGATATTATTAAAGCAATGGAACTAAAGGAAATCTATGGTTTTTCGTATTGGGATAGTTTGATAATTGCCTCAGCATTAGAAAATCAATGTAAAATATTATTTTCAGAAGATATGCAAAATGGACAAATTATTGAAAACAGATTAAAAATTATAAATCCATTTTAAGAATAAATCAAAACATATAAGCATAATACAAATTTTTTAGATTGTCAGAAAAAGAGTTGGCTAAATTAAACTCGAAGTCTGCAATAAATTCTTAGAGATGGAGTTGCAGTAGAACTTTTATGTGTAATAGTCAAGATGTAATTTCTAACTATTACAGATTATTCAAGAGCTTTTGACACAATTTGCTCTGTAATTAATAAAGACTACTACATAGGAGGAGAAATTTCTGAAGAAAAAAAACTTAAATTAGCTCATTGGAAAAATGAAAAAACAATAATAAGTTTATTATATCCTACTGATATAAATTATCTTTTTATGACTGTAGCAAAAAACAATTCTATGAAATAACTTTTTTTATCTTTAGAAAATTTAATTGATTTTTAATTTATTATAACTAACTCAAGCAAACGATTTTTTACTCCAAGTAAAAGAATTAAAAGAGCATTTGTCTGCGGATTGTAAAGTTATATATTAACAAAAATCAATTGATTTTTACCCAATTTAGTTGTAATAATCCATTGTCGTTTTTTTTATATACCAAAAGTTTTTGATTTGTCACAAATTCAAAAAGAGAATATTTTCCATAAAATAAATTAATTCAATATTTACTTGTATGCCAATGCAACTCTCTTTTCATGTGAATAAAGATTTAACACTATTTTAAAAAAAAGAATGGGTATTTAATCAAATTAGGTTAATTATCTCAACCAATCCAATACCTTAAATTTATTCTCAGCAAAAAGTATTTCATCCAAAGCATTATCAAGTTTTTCTGCATCAGAACAATTATTTATTATTGTTTTTTCATTTTCTGTTATACCAAATTTTTTTGATAATTGACGGATTAAAGTTTTTTGTTTATCAAGAATTTCACCTTCGATTTTACTTTCTGTTTTAATTGCATCTAAAAAAGTCACCATAGGATCCTCCACTTCTAATTTTTCAAATAATTCTTTTGTTATATTTTCAAATTTATTTTTATCTATGTTTTTTACTAAAGAAATATAGTAAATTATTATCTCCAATTCTTCCATACTTTTAAATTTATCATAGATGTAAAATAGCCTAATTATTTCTAATAATGATTTATATTCTTCATCATATATTGTTTTTAAGGCTATAAGCCCAGAATATAGGTGAATATTATTAATAATTTCTTTATCTATACTTGGATTATCTTTTGTGTTAAATAATATATAATTAAAATCTATTAAATGTTTTTTTAACGACTCGTCTACTTCAAAAATATCTTTAAAATTGCTTGGTATTTTCCATTCTTTTTGTCCGTGATAAAAAACTAATGGTATAACAAGTCTTAACTCTTTGTTATTTTTATAGTCTTCAAAAGTTATGTTAAAAATGTATTTAAAAATTTGAATAAATAAATCTTTTGGTTTATCATTATCAATTGTAGATTTGTGTTCCAACAAAAGGTAAAAATCTACTTCTTTTTTGTTTTTTAACTTAGTTTTTACAACTAAATCTTTCATACTTGATTTTAATTTTGGTAATATATGAGTTTCTTTGTCAAAATCCAAATAATCAAAGTCTATTTGCTCAAATATCTCTTTTGGCAAACTAATTCTTAAAAAATCAATAGCATTCTGTTTTTTAGATAAGAGTTGTAAGAAAAAATTGTTGTGTATATTTGTTAAATCTTTTTTCATAATTAAAATATATCAATTTGTGTGCAAAAGTCAAGAGTAATTATTTTGAGAAAACTCACCACTACACACGAATATTAATAGACTATGGGTGGGGTGTTTGAAAATTGTGGAGTTTTGGTAGAAAGAATGCTAATAAACTTCTTGGGAAGAGGAGAGATGTAAAGACTAAAAAAGATAATAAATATGGCAGAAAAGGGCGAGTGAGGATAAAATGTATAGAGTAGCAACAGCAACATATCACAATAATATCACCTCAAAGATTAGTTAAAATACGAATAAAATGCAAAAGATAAGATAAATTTGATTGAAAACTCCAATAAATTTAAAAGTTCATCTATTTTATTTAACTTTTATCCATTTATTAGTAAATTTGGCATTATTTGTGATTTATATGATATTTATTTTATTAAATCTAAATTCGAGTTAATACAAAAATATTATTCAAAAAGATTTTATTAACTTTGTTTCTTCTTAAAAGTCATAATTATAGTCAATGAAATAGATTAAATGATATAGAGAATAGTTGTAGTTGTCTCTATATCATTTATTTGTATGTGATCAATTATTTTTTTGCTTTATTTTTATCATAGATGTAATTATAATCTATATAGTTATCGTTATTTTTGTACCAATCTGGGTATAATTTACCACTACTTTCAGCCCATTCTTTAAATTTTTTGTATCCTTTCATTATATTTGTTAATTCGAGTGGATAATCCCAGTTTTCTGGTATATTTATAGCAAATGGCATATTTTCGTAAGTTTTAAAAATATCCCATCTATCATCATCAGTTAAGTCATTTTGATAACTTATGCCATCTAGCGTTTGATAGCAGCTATAAGTGTATCCTTTATCAGTAACTTTGTAGCCAGGTAGATGAACTTCCGAGTCTCTTATACCATTAGATATTAAAAATGGATTAAAAGGAGGTAAACCTAATTGATCTATACTGATAGGATTTTCTAGTTTTATTGTAATTGTTATAGTTTCTTTTTCGTAATACGAGTCTTGTATTCTTGTATTAACAAATTGATCATAACTACCATCTTTTAAAGAATTAGAATCATCAAATACTATAACAACAGCATTGCTTTGATCATCTTCTAGGTTGTTGGGTTTTAATTTTATGTTTCTGTAATTATAATACCAAAAATCAGATGATTGGTCAGAGTTTGTTCTATTAACGTTTATTCCTTCTACCATTTTTACTTTATCTGGTGTGATTGGCATTTCAAAACCAAAACCATTGCCAAAATATGCACCAATTGCCTTAACATTAAATTTTGCAACAATTTCTACAACCTCGTTTTGGGCGTTTCTTATTCTATTAAAATTGTAAGCAACAACTAAGTCGTTAAAATCATAATCTCCTTTGTAAGGATACAAATCTTCAAACCCAAGAGTACCAAAACCTTCCTCTGATGGGTAATAAGTGTTGTATGCTTTGGTAGAATCCTCTGGGTATTCATCAATAGTATCAGGGACAGAGTCTTTATCTTTGTCTGTATTTTCTGATAAATTTTCTATGCCATCTGTGTTTATGCTATTTTTGGCAGAAGTTTCGACAAAAAATACAACATCGTTAAAGTCATTGTCACATTTTGCTTTATCATTACTTCTATAAGTATCTTCAAAACTTAATAAAAATAAATTGTCTATGTCACAGTCCAATAAAACTACATGTTGCCTGAGACTTTCTTCTTCAGGATTTAGGTTTGAGTTAGAAAAGAATTTATATTTTCCATCTCCAACTTCTCCGTTTTCCCAACCTTTTGCAATTAACGCAAAACCAATTACAGTATTTGGCGAAAAAGAACCAATTTTAACTCTGTCACCAGATGATAAACCGCCACCTTTATTTTTGTAAGAAACATTTGGAAAAATAATTTTTAATGATTTAACATCGTCTTTCGTTTGTGGTGGATTATTTTTTTGATATGTAAAAAAGCACAAAGAGTTTTTCCAACCAGCACCTTCATGAACAAAAGTTACGTAAACATCTGTCGTATTTTCTATTATAATATTAGTTTGAATGTTATTTTTAAAGTATTCTGGCTTAGTTTTTGTAATATCTTTTGTTTCTGGTATAGAAGCATTGATTTTTTTTAATAATTCTTCAGAAATCTCTGTTTTTTGATTATCCAAATACTCTGGCTTACCAACTGAGTCCCATTCTCCAAAATACTCGTAACTTATGTTGTTAGAATCTTTAACTACGCTATAATTTTGTGACAATAGATTATCTTGTAAAGATTGTATTTCCAAATAACTTCGATTTAGATAGGTAGAATCATTTTGTACAAACTCAATTTTTCCATCTTTTATAGAAACAACAGCATCATTAGTAATGCCAGCACCAACAAACCTTGTTTTTATCCCAACCTGAGTTATATAGTCTGGAATATTTATATTTTCTTTTAATATTCCATAATTATTAGATAAACCTCTGTAAATTATGTTTTTAAAGTATAATTTACCATCAATTTGATAAATATCTTTGTAAACTTCAATTGGTATTCCACTCAATGTACTTTGTTCATTATCTTTTACAACAACATTCAAACTAACTTGCTTTGTTGTATTAAAGTTGAATGATTTACTAATATTCAATTTTGTATTAACATTATTCGTTATAATCGTAGTTGTTGTATTACTAATAGTTGAAATTGTTGTTGTAGAAGAATTGTTATTCAAATTGTTAGATAAATCTTCTAAATTGTCTGGTGCAGGATTTTGACAACTAATCAAAATCAAAAAACAAATAAAAATTAATATTCTTTTCATATATACCTCCAAAAAATTATTTTATCGTTTATGTAATCGTTTTTTTAATAAAAATCTTATGAAAAAAAATAAATTTATTCTATTTGATTTGACTTTTCTACCATTTAACTTTATAATATATGTACGAGTAATTATAAATTATTAATACTAATTGAATTTCTCAAAACGATATTCTATCTTAAAATGTTTTAGATTTATCTTAATTATAAGATTATATGCCTAAAAAACGAGTTCTTTTTCAAGTTTTTTAGCCTATATACCTGAAATGTTTTTTTTACAACTTGTTTGCTTAAAATGACTTAGAAAAAAAATATCATTAAATTTAAGACAAACCTGAAACATTTCAGTATATATATAAAGAATTAAAATTATTTTTTTTTAAAAGATTTACAATTTATAACATATTAAATATGTCTTCAAATAAAATTTAAGAATAAGCAATTTCTTTACGAAATGAATATATAATTTCACTTTTAATATCTTAATTAGGGATAATATGAACGATAAACAGACTAACTATAATTTAAATGATGCCGATTATCTATTAAGAGAATGCGTAAATGCTATAAAGGGTAGTATAGACCAGATTTACTATGGTTTATTAAATTACCTATCAGAAGAAGAACAAAAAAAATTTTTATCTTATCTCAAAAATCAATCAGATTCTTTACAAGATGTGCTTTACAAAACTATTGTAGAAAAAGCTAATAAAATAAACGACCTTAATTTACAACTTGTTAAAACCAACAAAGAATTAAATATGTTAAAAAATTCTTTAGAAGAAAAAGTTGTAAAAAGAACAATTGAAATAAAAAAAGTTCAGCATGTTACAATTTTTGGTTTGGCTAGACTTGCAGAATCCAGAGATGAGGATACTGGAGAACATTTAAACAGGATTAGAAAATATAGTTTTTTAATTGCAAAAAAACTTTCTCATTCAAAATTATTTAAGGGTTATATTGATAAAAAATATATTAGTAATATTTATCATTCAAGTCCTTTGCATGATATTGGTAAAGTTGGCATTTCTGATAAAATTTTGTTAAAACCTGGCAAACTTACGGTAGAAGAGTTTGAAATAATGAAAAATCATACTATAATAGGTGGAAAAACATTAGAAGACGCAGAAAAACAACTTAAATATAAAACAAAATCATTTCTCTCTATGGGTAAAAATATTGCTTATTGTCACCACGAAAAATGGGATGGCTCTGGTTATCCTTTTGGACTAAAAGGCACAGAAATTCCTCTTTCTGCACGAATTGTTGCTTTAGCAGATGTTTATGATGCACTAACTTCAAAAAGAATATATAAAGATGCTTATTCGCATGATGTAGCAAAAGAAATAATTGTTCAAGCAAGAGGTAAACATTTTGACCCTGCTGTTGTTGATGCCTTTTTGTCATTAGAGGACAAGTTTAAAGAAAGGTTAATAGAACAGTAAAATGCAGGATTATAAAGAAATTATAAAAAATTATATAAAAGATAAAAAAAGGTTAAAACATAGCATTTCTACTGGTTTATATATGCAAAAAAATGCAAAATTATTTGAAATTGACGAAGAAAAAGCATATATAGCAGG
Organism: Spirochaetes bacterium GWB1_27_13; assembly: GCA_001829125.1. GTDB lineage: Bacteria > Spirochaetota > GWE2-31-10 > GWE2-31-10 > MWDO01 > GWC1-27-15. The sequence continues at coordinate 17,035 of MIAN01000174.1, forward strand.
TTTATTACATGATATAGGTAAAGAATTATCAAAAGAAGAAATAATTAATCTTGCATTGGATTTTGAAAAAAGAAATATTTATGAAATAAAACATTTTTCTTTTAAAAAGAGGCATTCATTTCTTTTACATGGAGTTGCTTCTGCTGAAATAATGATAAGAGATTTGGGTATTACTGACACAGATATTTTAATTGCCTCTATTTGTCATACAACTGGTGGGATAAATTTATCTTTACTAGCAAAATACACTTTTTTATCTGATTTTTGTGAACCTCTTAGGGATTTTAAAGAAGCAAAAATTATTCATAAATATCTTGTAAAAGAAAAAAATTTTAACAAAGCATATTTTTATACTTATAATTATGTAATTAGGCACTTATTAAAAAGAGAAGTAGAAATTTGCGTTGAGTCAATAGACGGTTATAACGAAGCGTTGAGATTATTGATGTAAAAACAATGTGTTTAATTCAAGTTTTATTTTATGTGTTTTCTATAAAAATCTTGTAGTTAGATTTCTATATATACATTAAACGCTTTTCTCTATTAATTCATTTTTACAAAAAATTACATGTAATATCAGTTTTTATTATTTATTGACCTTTTAAAAACATTTAAATATATATCAATATCAGAATATTCATAGATAATGACCACTTGATTTTTTTTTAATTAAATCTATAATATTAAAATCTCAATTCTACAAATAAAATATAAATTGATTGATAACTAATAAAATCTGTGTTAATCTAATAAAACCAATAAAATCTGTGCTAATCCGTGTTATGGGAGTTGTAATGCAGTATAAAAGATATTTTTTCATATTGTATTTGGTAATTTTCTTTATTAGTATTTTTTTTGTGGTTTTATACTTTGTTTTATTTCTTAATATAAAATTATCTGTATTTGATTTATTTTTTGTAGAAAAAAATGTTCCAGTGGTTTCTGTCATAAATTCAATTGAAGGTAATGAAGTTTATTATAATGTTCATAAAAATAATAGAGAAATATTAAGGTATAATACACAAATTCAAAAAGATATGGTTATTGAGACTGGGGTGGATTCTTCTGTTAGTTTTTTTATAAAAGATCATGGTTTATATTATCTTTATCCTAACGCTACTTTACACATAAAAAAAATTGAAAATTTTACTTCTTACAAATCCACAAAAGAATCTTTTTTTGTTTTAGAAAAAGGAAGTCTTTATAGTAATGTTAATTTCTATTCAAGAAATTCATATTTAATAGTAGAAACTGATGAATTATTTTCAAAATTTAGTAACGCAAAAGTTATAATTGACAAAGAAGATTTTGAAACAAAGATATTATGTTTTGATGGAAATGTTAATTTTAGACCATATTCTTCAAAATTTGACTTTTTTCAAGATAAAAGAAGTTATGTTATAACAAGTTCAATAGAAAGACTTATAAATTCGAGTAACATTCTTAAAAAGAAACAGATTTCTGTTATAAATAATATTTATCAAAAAAAGATGGATAATTTAATTACTAGAATTTATGAATCAAAAAATACAAAATTTGTTAATAAGGATTATATTAAAAATTCTTTAACTATTCCTTTATTTGATCTTGAAGATAAAAATTATAATTTTCCAGAACTTGATATAAATAAATTTAGTTTTTTAAATAATGGTCATTTAGAAATTTTTACAAAAGAAGGCAGCAGTAAAATTTCGTTTAATAATCAAATATTAAAGGATAATACGAGATATTTGTTTTATATAAAGAAAGATGATTATGAAATTGAAGAAGAATTACCATTTACTAAGATAATAAGCAAAATTAAGGTGATAGAAGGTTCTTTCAAAAATATTCAATTAAAAAGGCATTCAGGCATTATTAATGTTTCTTTAAATAATAAAAAGTTGCATTCTTATAAAAAAGAAAAAGATATTCTTAATATTAAAAATTCTTTATCATATTGTATAAATTGTAAATCTGAATCTATAAAAAATTTATTTATAAAAAGTGATTTAAATATAGAAAAAATGTATTTTTTATTTGAAAAAGAAATAAATTATCAAAATTTCTTTAAAACTGGTTCAAATATAGAATTTAACAATAAAAAATACTATATTTATGATTATGGTTTTGATGATAAGAAAAATATAAGTATTTATTTTTATGAAGCTAATTATGAAAACTTATTATTAGTTGCAAAATTTGAAGACGTATATTATGAAGATTTAAATTGAAGTGATTTAGGGATGAACTCGACTTCCTAATCTTTTGCATCATTTATAGTTGTGTTTTCTAAAAAATTTTAACAAAATTTATACCAAACACTTGAGATCAGGCATTTTAAATAAAAAAAAATAAAAAAAATCATTTTCCTATTGCTTTTTATTTATTTTGGTATTATTATATTAATATAAAAATAAAGAACTTGGAGGTTATAAAAGACTTGTTTAGTTTAAGACCATCCAATTACCCGGCAGGAGCCGGAAAAGAAAAACGGGGAGTCTAATACACCCCAGGAGGTTTGGACAGAGTTTCCAACACCTATATTCTTTCTTTGCCCTTTCTTCTCTATAAGAAAGGGCATTTTTTATTTTTAAATCTTTAAGATATAATTGATTTATCAAACCCCTGTTTACTTATCAATTTTTTTTTCTTCTCAATTTGACTTTTTATTTTAAAAATGATAATAACTTCTTTAATTATATAAAATTTGGAAGGAATAATATGAAAAAATTTTTATTTTTAACTCTTATTTTTCTATTTACGCTAAAAATTTATTGTAGTGATGCTACAACTGACTTTGCAAAAATTGAAAGCGATTGGAAAAAGTATTTAGAAAGTACAAACAATTTTTCTGCTGAAGAAGAAGCAGCTTTTCGTATTTGGGGATTTGAGTCACCAAATTTAAATGGAAGATACGACAATATTAAAGATTTTCCAAAAAAAATAAAAATTAACAATTACGAGCATTTACAGATGCCAACAAGAGATGGATTGACTCTTGATGGATGGTTCATTCCTGTAGAAAATGCAAAAGGAACATTTTTAATTGTCAATTGGCATAGTGGTGATATGTCTCAACTTCTCACATACACTAGGGTATTGTTAAAATTGAATTATCAATTGATTGTTTATAACATTAGATTTTGGAATTACGCAGATAAGCCAGAACAGTTTGTTGGTTCGATAAAAAATGATATAAATGATATTGAGGATATTTTAACCTATATAAAAACACGAAAAGATATTGATACTTCAAAATTGGGAATTATGGGTTTTTCGAGAGGTGGTTATAGAGCAATTTTAGCTGGTGCAAAATTTAGCGACTTTAAAGTAGTAATTTCAGACGGTGGTCCTACAAGCGAAAATATGTATCACTGGCAGCCTAAAGAGTTTAGAGAAAAAGTTGCGAATATTCTTAAAGAAAAAACTGGCATAGATGTTTTATCAGATGAATTTAATTCTGAATTACAAATAGCAAAAATTTCTCCAAGACCAGTATTATTACTTTATGGTGGTGCAGATAATTTAGTTGTCCCAGAAAATGGTAAAAAATACCAACAAAAAGCAAAACAACCAAAAAAACTTATGATCTTTAAAGGTGCAGGACATTGCAACGCACTAAATACAAAGGGAGCAAGAGAAATCTACATCAAAACAATTACAGAATTTTTAAATAAATATTTAAAATAATTTCTTAATTTAGCCACAGAATTACACACTATATGGAAACAAGGAGTAGACACCCGTTGTTTCCATATAGTTTTATTCTCATTAATATATAGAAATTTCAACTGCATTTTTTTCTTTTGTATATTTTTCTAATTCGTTTTTTGTTAGATTAAAACTAATCATTTCTGAAGGTTGAATGTGGTTTTTATTTATTTTTTTTATCACTTCTCCATTTAATTTAGCTTCGATTATAGCGTTATTCTTTACGATTAGGCTTCGTAGGTAAATTTTATTGTCAGTTTGTGGGTTTAATTTTTGAGGGACAATATATCTAATATTAGCACCAGTCCTAACTTTAATCTGGTTTTGTGGTAATTCATTTTTTAAGTATTTACAAACAAAACTACCAGTTAATCTTGCTTCTTCAGTAACATAATCAACAAGGTCATGAACATGCAAAACATTCCCACAAGCAAAAACTCCTTCTATATTAGTCATCATCGTTGAGTCAACAATCGCACCGTTTGTCTGAGGATTAATTGCAACCCCCATTTTTTTTGATAATTCATTTTCTGGGATGAGTCCAACGGAAAGTAAAATTGTATCACATTTTATGTTAAAAGATTTGTCTAAGTCTGGTTTACCATCAATAATTGGACTAATATCAACTTTTTCGACTCTGTCCCTCCCATAAATTTTTGAGACTGTGTGGCTTAGATAAAGTGGAATATTAAAATCATTCAAACATTGAACAATATTTCTTGTTAGCCCAGATGGATATTTTTGTATCTCAACAACAGCAAGTACATTACAAAATGATAGAGTGAGCCTTCGAGCCATAATTAAACCAATGTCCCCAGAGCCAACGATTACAACATTCTTACCTGGTATAAATCCATCTATATTAATTAATCTTTGAGCAAGCCCTGCAGTAAAAATACCAGCAGGTCGTGTACCGGGTATTCCTATATTGCCACGATTTCTTTCGCGACAACCCATTGCAAGTACGATACTTTTGGCATTAATAACAAAGACTCCATGTTTTTTTGAGTAACAATGTATTTTTTTGATAGAATCATTTATAATTTCAGAAACAGTTGTCTCCAAAAAGACTTGTATATTAGAATTTGTAACTTGATTTGTAAAGCGTTCGGCATACTCACAGCCAGTCAGTTCTTCGTTAAACTCATGAAGACCAAAGCCATTGTGGATACATTGAAGTAATATTCCACCAAGAAACTCTTCTCGTTCAATAACAGCTGAGCTAAAACCATTTTTTACAAGCTCAAGAGAGGCTGCCATACCCGCAGAACCACCGCCAACAACAACGCAGTCAAAATTATATGTTTTCATAATTTACCTTTAGCATAACACAGATTAATCAGATTGCCGCAGATTAAAATTATATAATATTTATATAATTTTTTCAATTAATTTTGATTTAGAAATTTATCCATTTCACAAAAAAATTGTAGTTTTTTTAATAGTTTTATTATATATTAAATAACAAAACATTCTAAGATTAAAATATGGATAATAATTTATGGAAAAATTAACATTTTTATTTTTTCTTTCTTTCTTTATAATTGCATCTTGTACTACTCCAACTTCTACAACGACTACTACAAGTTTACCATTTGCAGTTGATAGTATAAAAGGGACAGTCCGAAATGAGACTGGAGAATGGATTGGACGAATTATTGATTATGTCATTCCTTCGCAATATTCTGATATAGCAACAAAAACAATAACTGTTGTTTTGCCACCAAATTATTCGCAGGTAAATCAATATTCTACTATATATATGCACGATGGGCAGAATGCTTTTAATTACGATCCTTATGGTCACGGCGGCTGGCAGGCTCATACTACAATTAATAATATGGTAAAGGATAATAGCATTGACCCTATTGTTTTAGTATGTATTCCTAATGCTGGTAGTAATAGAAGTTATGAGTACACAAATCAATCTACTGGAGCCCCTCATTATATAAATTACATTAAAGATAGGATTATTCCAGTAGTAGAATATAATTATTCTCTTGTTAAGTCAAAAGATGGTAGAATAATCTGTGGCTCATCGTATGGCGGTGTTATTTCGTTATTTGCAGGTTGGAATGAAAGTGATACTTTTGGTAAAATAATTGCTATGTCCCCAAGCATACAAGTATCATGGATAACGCCAATGGTTACAAATAATACTAAACCAAACATTAAACTTTATATTGACACGGGGAGCCTCGAAGACCCATATCAAGATACAACTCAATTTAAAAATACTCTTGTACAAAAAGGCTTTGTCGAAAACACAAACTTAAAATATGTCTATGGCATTGGACAAGATCATAACGAAGAAGCGTGGAGACAAAGACTCCCTGCCGCTTTATATTTTATGGTTGGGAAATAGTGATTTACAGAGGAAAAAGATGGGATATATAGAAAAACCACTTGAACAAAAAACTTTGTTTGATGGGTTATAAAACAATAATTTTAAGAGAGAGACTATTATGAGAGATATAAAAATAAAATCAATAAATGACATTTCTAAAAATTTTATTCCAAAAGAATATTTAATTGAGGATAACGACGATTATTTTAGGCAAAAACAGAATCCTTTAGATAATTATAGGAAATTACAGGCAAAAGAGATTGAAATTTTGGTAAAAAACAATAATTTTTCCGAAGATTGGAATGCTATTTTTGTTACTGATAATTTTAATCCAAATCTTGTTAAAAACTGTGATTTTTTTGGTCTAATTAGAATTGGGGATATGTCACTTTCTTATCTTGAACATCATGATTTGAGACTTCCTATTGGGATTTCTAACTCAACGATAATTTGTTGTGATATTGGTAATAATGCGGTAATTAGAGATGTACATTATCTTTCTCATTATATAATTAGGGACAATTGTATTCTTTTTAATATCCAAGAAATGTCTACAACAAACTACTCAAAATTTGGCAATGGTATATTAAAAGAAGGCGAAGATGAGCAGGTTAGAATCTGGCTAGAAGTTGGCAATGAAAACGCTGGCAGAAAAATCTTTCCTTTTGAAAATATGATTACAGCTGATGCTTTTATTTGGTCAAAATTTAGAGATGACAAAAAATTAATGGAAAAACTTATTAGTATTACAGAAAGAAATTATTCTAAAAAAAGAGGGTATTTTGGTGAAGTTGGTTCTTTTAGTGTAATGAAAAATTGTAGGATTATAAAAGATGTAAAATTTGGCGAATATTCTTATGCTAAAGGGGCGAATAAATTAAAAAACCTAACGGTACTATCATCAAAAGATGAGCCATCACAAATTGGCGAGGGTGTCGAAATTGTAAATGGAATTATAGGTTATGGAAGTAAAATTTTTTATGGATGTAAGGCAGTTAGGTTTGTCACTGGCAGAAATACCCAGTTAAAATATGGGGCAAGACTTTTAAACTCAGTTTTGGGTGATAACTCAACTATATCTTGTTGTGAACTTTTGAATAATCTAATATTTCCATTCCACGAGCAACATCATAACACATCTTTTTTGATTGCAACAACTATTTTGGGACAGTCTAATATTGCTGCTGGGGCTACGATTGGTTCAAACCATAATTCTCGTTCACCAGACGGCGAGATTTTTGCAGGGCGTGGTTTTTGGCCCGGGCTTTGTACGAGTTTTAAGCATAATTCTAAATTTGCATCATTTATTTTGGTTGCAAAAGGTGATTATTCTTATGAGATGAATATTTTGTATCCATTTTCGTTGATCTATTTAAAAAAAGACAGTGAATCAGTGCAAATAATGCCTGCATACTGGTTTATCCACAATATGTATGCAATTGCAAGAAATAACTATAAATTTAAGTCTCGTGATAAAAGGAAAGTGATTGTCCAAAATATAGAAATTGATTTTTTAGCACCAGATTCTATCTCTGAAATACTTTTTGCTTTAAAAAGAATGGAATATCTTGCTGGCTTAAAACCAAATTGTCAACAAAAAGATGAAAACTTATTAATTAATGAAGGAAAAAAGATTCTAAAAACGAATAAAGATGATATAACTCTTTTTGATCCACATTCTATGAAAAAATATGGTGGGGTTATAAATAAACCAGCGAGAGCCTATGAAATTTATAAAAAAATGTGTATCTATTTTGCTGTAAAAAATTTCTATACATATTTCAATTTAAAAGATATAAACCTAAATAATTTGATAGAAAAACTAAAAGAAATTTATAAAGAAAAACTCTATTTAAAATGGTGGAATGTAGGAGGACAACTAATCCCTTATGAAGAGTTAGAAAATTTAAAGAATGATATAAAAGACGAAAAATTGACAAATTGGGATGAAGTACATAGCAGGTATAACGAATTGTGGGCATCCTATCCAACCCAAAAATTAAGGTATGCTTTGTATGTTTTGGAAACAATTTTAGAAAAAGAATTTAAAGATTTTACTGATGCTGATTGGAATTTTATCTTTACAGATGCGATTGACACAGCCAAATTTATACAAGAAGTTTCTTTTGACTCAAGACTCAAAGACTACACTGACCCATTTAGAAAAATGAACTACGAAAATGAAGAAGAAATGAAAGCCGTACTTGGCGATATAAAAGATAATGATTTTTTAATAACTCTCCAAAAAGAAACAAAAGAATTTGTGGAAATTTTAGGAAAATTTGGGGGGATTCCCAGTATGTATTAATAGAAACGTTTTTAGAATTTGTAAGATAAATAATTGATAATTAGGGCTTGTTTTTTTATTTTATTTGATATAACTTGCAATTTTATTTACTACATAATATACTAAATAAAGAAAAAAAATTATTTTAAAGATTATTTCTAAGGACGTAATTCTAATATATTTTTAGGAATGCTTATGGATATTATTACTTCTATAATTTCAATTTATGACAATGATAGATTGGAGATACGAAAAAAGGCACGAATTTTACTTATAACAAATATAGTAATTCTAATTTTTTCGATACTTCTTTTTATTGTAATGATTTTAACTAAGGCTTTTGTTGTGGGAGGAATTCTCGCTTTTCTTATAATATTTTGCCTTTTGAATATTTTTTTAATAAAAAAAGGTAAATATAAAATCTCAACAAATCTATTTTTGTATTTTTTATTTACAGTA